>NZ_JBNNFM010000022.1:0-101608 GCF_050267765.1 Flavobacterium sp. NPDC079362
GTATCGTAAATTAAGAACCGCCTTGGTACGGATCCGTATGCCAGGTGGTGTGGAAGGTCACCTAGGGAACTAATCCCTAGGTTCCTATCCGATTGCTAACCACCAAAATATTTACTCTGAAAACTCTAATTTTTGTAATTTATTCCAGCCTCCACGAGTGAAATCAGGAATTTCTACAGGAACAGAACCTTTATCCAGAGAAATTTCTGTTAACGGACCTAAACAAGACCATTCTGCAAGATCGTAAACATCCATATCAAGCGGAAGTCCTTTTTGCAGGCAGTGAATTAATCTGTAATCCATTACGAAATCCATTCCGCCGTGACCGCCTACTTTTTTAGCCTGCTCTTCAATGTCTTTAACGATCGGATGTTTGTATTTTGCCATTAGTGCTTTTTTAACCTCTTCAGGAACAAAAGAGTGTGCGCTTAGTTTTTCGTGATTTGGTTTTACATCATCGCCTAATGCTGCACCATCTAAGGCATAACCTTCTAACGGATATTTGTTTGCAAAACCTTTCGTTCCGCTTAACTGATACATTCTGCTGTATGGTCGGGGAGAAGTAACGTCATGCTGAATTTGGATTGTTTTTCCGTTTTCGGTACGAATCATTGTCATAGTGTGATCTCCGTTTCTAAAATCTTTAATTTCCTGTCCCGATTTTTCTTTGATATAGGCAGGATTTCCAACTGCTTTTGTATCCATAGAAACCAGGAAATTCATTTTGTCACCACGATGAATATTCAATGCCTGACACGCTGGCCCCATCCCATGAGTCGCATAAACATCACCGCGGTGTTTAATGTTGTAATCCATTCTCCAGTTGTTCCAGTATTCGCCCCAAAAAGGCTGAAGTCCGTGAATGTATGATCCTTCGGCATGAAGAATTTCTCCAAATAATCCTTGCTGTGCCATATTTAATGTCGTCAATTCGAAGAAATCGTAAACGCAATTTTCAAGCTGCATACAGTGTTTACGTGTTTTCTCAGAAGTATCAATAAGATCCCAGATTTCTTTCATGGTCATTGCTCCCGGAACTTCAATGGCAACGTGTTTACCGTCTTTCATTGCCTGAACTCCAATTAATGCATGGTGTTTCCAATCTGTAGCGATATAGACTAAATCTACGTTTGGTAATGCCGTTACTTTTTTCCAGGCATTTTCATCTCCAAAAAATTCCTGTGCTTTAGGAAGTCCTTGTTTGGTTAAAATCTCATTGGCTGATTGTGTATTTTTTTCTGACATATCACAAAGTGCAACTATTTCTACACCAGGAATATGTGTCATGCGTTCTACTGCTCCCGGGCCACGCATTCCTAAACCAATAAAAGCCACACGAACTGTTGGAATTGGTGCTGTAGCCAAACGCAAAACATCTTGCTGACCTTTAGGGCGGGTTGGTGTTTTGGTCTTAATCATTTGTGCCGATGCAATTGTTCCTGCAAACAAAATGCAAACGACTAACATGAATTTTAAAATAGTAGTTCTCATAATTTAATTAATTTGATTTGAAATAATGATAATCTGAATACAAATTATCAGGCAAAATTGTTTTTTGTTATTGTTATTGTTTCGTTTTTAGAATCTCTCTTTTTAAGGTAAATTCGAAAAATTTATTTCTGGTTTTTTATGGTTTAAAGGTCTTGTGAAAGTAGTTTTTGGTGTGGTGTAATTATTGAAAAAGCCTCCGTTTTTTAAATAAAAGTAATCCTTATCAAGTCCGCCGGCAAAATCCATTCGATATCCTTTTGTACCAGTATTATCTGTTGTAAAACGTACTGAATTTATTTCGACCCAAATATCTTTATCATCGCAAACCCATTGATTGTTGAATAGTACTTTACGCGATAAATCGCCTTGTTCCGGAATAAAATTTTCTAAAAACGAATGAAACCTTTTAAGATAAGTACTGGTTTCAGGACGATTAAAACTCGCTATTAACAGCCATTTCTGCAGTTCTGGTGCATAAAAATAGGCAGTGTAAGTAGTTGTATTATTGTTTTGAGGAAACCCTTGTAATAAAAACTTATAAGTCGTTCCTGCTTTCCAATTGTACTTGAGGTAGCTTTGACCTCCTGAGCCTTCATTACCAAATTCTCCGGTGTGTACATTATCGCCTTTTTTTAGCATTTTAATCTTGTGGGTTTCCGGAATACTTGCGGGATCATCTGTTGTAAATGGACTCCAGACAGAGAATAAAACTCTTCTTTCTGAGGCTGAATTTACCTGAATGCCAAAATACCCTTCGCCAAAACCATTCGCCATAAAATAGGAACCTATTTTGTCTTCGTTTTCGGGAACGGTAAGTTCGTTATAATACCACTTTGCTTTTATATTTTCAGGAACCTGATAGTTTAAATGAACTGATGGTCCGCGGCGTCCCCAATGATAAAAGTTGCCTTCGTTGTTGGGTACATAAGATATTTTTACGTTATCATCACTTGAAATTGTTAAGCGGTCAATAGACGGAAATTGTTCTCCGGTTTTATTAATTCCTTTTATTTTTAGCGCAACGTAACCTTCCTTATTTATCTTCCAGGATCCTATTGCAATCGCTTTTTTTGAGGCGGTAAATTTTACTTTTTTCGATTCATTATTGATCGAAAATTCCAATTCTGATTTTCCAAAAACCTGTACAGATTCTTCTACAGTAATTTGAAATGTTCCCGCTTTAGAAACTCTGAAATAAACGGTAAAAAACTCTTCAGGATTTTTCCAGTTTTCAATGCCATTATCAGTAACAGTATTGTTTTCGTCCTCGTGTTTAGAGCTGTAAGCATTGCCGGCAAGTGGCAGCGAAATTTTGACTTTTGGATTTTCTATGTTCATTGTTTTTATCACCTTTTCTTTGCCTGAAGCAACAGAAAAGAACATTAAAAAAGACGCAAGATAGAGATAGAATATTTTTTTCATTTTACAGGGAATTAAGTTTTTTTTGAAATTCCTCTCTAATCAAACCAAATTAGAGAGGCTTCAAAAAACAAAACTACTTCTAAACAATTATGGGTTTTGAGTCAGAGTTCCCGGATAGGCATTAATTTCTGACTGCGGAATATATTGTACGACTCTTAAGCTTGAAGCTGGCCAGTCGATCATTGGTAAATGTGGACCAGGATAATGACGTGTCATAGTCTGACCATTTCTGTACACATCATAACCTCTATGTGCTTCAAATGCGAGTTCTAACTGACGTTCTTCATCTACTCGCTGTACAGCATTTGTATTGTCTAATGATGTATAACCTCCACCAACAATCGATCTTTCTCGAATAATGTTTAAGTTGGCTAAAGCGCTATTATAATCTCCTTTTTTTACATAGGCTTCCGCCATATTCAAATACATCTCGGCCAATCTTGAAATAGAAGGAGAGTAAAGGTGAGAGTCATTATTTTGCAAAGAACACTTAGTAATGTAATACATAGGATATACACGATTTAATAACATCATATAATCTTTTTCTCCTGTATAGGTTTTGCCTTCATATAGAATCGAATATTGATTTTCGGCTGCGTTTACTGGGGTTAAGTTATAATCAACAGTTCCTATTGTGATATAAAATGTACCATTAGAATTTGTTTTCAAAGGCTGTTGCATATAGTTATAACCAGTTTGTGTGCCGCCGGTATTCTTGATGTCATAAATAAAACGGAATGCCTGAGTTTTGTTTCCTGCATCGTCTGTTGTGTACTGAGGATCGATAAAAGCCCAACGAGCATCTTTTTTTAAACCTGATTTTCTTAATAAATCCAGGTATTTTGCACTCGCATACATTTCGCCCCAGCCCTGGCCTTGAATATTAGCATACATACCACCAATTCCGTAATAATGATCGTAGCCTGAAAATTCTGACGCTACTCTTTTAACGGCAAAAATAGTTTCGGTTTGTTCATTAGAATCCGGTGCATAAGTATTGAATTTCATAAAACTGTCGCGGTTTAGTAATTTATACTTTCCGCTTGTAATTACTTTATTAGCATATTCAATAGATTGTGTTGCATATTCCTGATTCGGATTTTCATAGGTACCACTCATATATAAGTATACCCTGGAGAGCATTGCCTGAGCAGCTTCCTTACCGGCATACGATGCTGATTTGTCAACGGTCATTAGAGATTCAGCTTTTTTTAAATCGCTGATGGCTTGTGCGTAAGTATCTTTTACTGTTGATCTGTCCGGTAGCGTTAGATTGATTAAGTCTGCCGGTAAACCATTTACAATTGGCACTCCTAAATTAGTTTCAGGAGATTGTGAGTAAGGTCTCCCGTAAGTACGGCAGAGGTAAAAATAAATCATACCTCTTAAATAATAGGCTTCACCAAGCTGTTGGTTAACAGCAGGACTTTCTCCCTCTGACATCATTTTGATCAAATCACTTGATTGCGAAACAATTTTATAGCTGTTATTCCAGAAAACAGATAATCTGTCATTGTTAGGAATATGTTGATAGGAGATAAATGAGTAAAATGAATCTGTAGAAGTTCCTCTAATCATGATATTATCGCCAGGATATTCTCCAAGTCTGTGCATAACATCAGACCATCCTTTTAATTGCGCGTAACAGCCATTTAATAAAACCTCTACAGCCGCTACTTTATCTTGTTCTATTTTGTCTTTTGTGTATGCATTAAAAGGTTCTCTGTCTAAATCACATGAGGACAGGAAACTAATTGCCATACATAATATAAATATCTTTTTCATGATTTTGTTTTAAAGAGTTAAGTTAAGTCCCAATACAATTTTGCGAGTTGAAGGATACACATGCGTTGCAACACCAGAAATAATATATTGCTGTGTTGTACTATTGTAAGTAGGAGGAAGCTCAGGATCTACACCGGAATAATGACTAATGGTAAAAAGATTCTCTCCGGCGATGTACAATCTCAGGTTTGAGATATGAAGGCGTTGAATAGGTACATTATATCCAAAAGTAATACTTCGCATTTTTAAGTACGTTCCGGTTTCTAAGAAACGTGAAGAAGCTTTGTTAGACTGACTATTGTTGTCATAAAGTGCCTGTGGATGTGTTGCGATATCACCCGGTTTTTCCCAACGGCTCCATCCGCTATGCAGTTTCATTTGGTTTCTGTCATTATAAGCACCATCTGAATCAAATTCGGCTCTGGCATAATTATAAATTTCGCCCCCAACAGAATAGCTAAAAATCGCCGAAAAATCGAAATTCTTATAATTTAAGCTGGTAGAGAACCCTCCAAAAAAGTCCGGAGTATACGTTCCTATTGCTTTTTGATTTTTAGAAGCCTCACCGTAATTGCTCGTTTTTATACGCTCTCCGGCAGCATCTGTAGTGTACCATTGTGGTTTTCCGTTTGTGGGATCAACACCAGCCCATTCTGTTAAGTACCAACTGTCAACATCTTTTCCGGGAGTTAATAATTTGCTTGCTGAACCGGCAACACCGCTGCCATCTCCTACAATAATTTGTTGTTTGTCTCCGTACAGATTTGTTACCTTGTTTTTATTGGTACCGATATTAGCATCTACAGACCAGTTAAAATTATCGCCTTTAATGATATCAACATTAACCGAAGCTTCAAAACCTCGATTGTTTACCGCACCTACATTTCTCCAGATACCCGTAACCCCAATAACTCCCGGAAGCGGTACATAGTATAATAGATCAGAAGTATTTTTATTGTAATAGTCCAAAGTAATGTTTACTCGTTTAAAGAAGCTTACATCTAAACCAACTCCGCTTGTAAAAGTTTTTTCCCAGCTCAAATCAGGATTAGCCAATTGCGAGATTAAAGCTCCCGGGGTTTCATTATAACTATTTTTCGAAAAAGAGTACAAAGGTAGATGAGGATACAAACTTTCTGGTCGATTTCCTACAGAGCCATAACTGGCTCTAAGTTTTAAGTTATTGATATAGCCCGCGTGAAAGAAAGCTTCGTTATGAATGTTCCATCCGCCACTTATAGAGTAAAAGTTACCATATTGTGCATTTTTACCAAAGTTAGATGCTCCGTCACGACGAAAAGACACCTGCGCCAAATAACGATTATCATACGAATAATTTACATTCGATAATAAAGATTGCACCGCCCATTGTTGTCTTCCGCCGCCTACTTTTTCAGGAACAGCGGCAGCATCAGGAGCTATAATTCCGGGAGGAATTCCAGTAGCTACTCCTTGAGTAAATTTTCGGTTATATTCATTCCACTCATAACCGGCAACAGCGTTAAAAGTATGTTTGCCAAATGATTTATTGAATTTTAATAATTGATTGGTATAGATTCTATTGTAATTATCCACGTTATCTTCGATCCTGCCTTTCACAGCTAAACCGTTAGAAGATCTGGGATCTGTATAAGCAGTTGAGTTTGAATTGCTAAAAATGTAATTGTTTACAGAAGAGAAAGTCAGCCAGCTTGTGAATTTAAGGTCGAAATCAAGATTCGCTCTCACTAAATAGGTTTCAGATTCAGCATAATTCCATTGCAAATCATACAAATAATTTGATCCGGTGGTGTTTACCCAAGTTGGGTTTGGAGCATTTCCCACCAAAGAACCATCTTCCAGATAAGGACTATCCCAAGGCATATTTCCGTACAAAGCTCCAACGCTATGTTGTTTATCATTAGTTGATTCTCTGGTTAGATTAATTTGTGGTCTTAAGGCAAACCAACTGATTGGTTTATACTCAAATTTCATAAGGCCATTGTACTTTTTGTAATCATAACCTTTAATAGCTCCGGTTTCTTTATATACACCAACAGATACGTAACTTTTAAAGTTTTCACTTCCGCCACTTATCGATAAGTTATAATCTTCTGCAATACCAGTTTGAGTAGCATTGTCCCACCAGTCAAAGTTTTTATTTCTTAATTCAGGATTCCACCACCAAACATTTTGAAAAACTTCTTTGTTTTCAAATGAATCATATAAATCATATAATTCAGCCCCATTCATGATTTTAAAATTTCCGTTGTTTAAAGTCGTCATGGCTGTTTTGGCAGAAAAACTAATAACAGCTTTTCCGGATTTTCCGCTTTTAGTCGTCACGAGAATTACACCGTTTGCACCCTGCGAACCATAAACCGCTGTAGAAGCCGCATCTTTAAGAACCGTCAACGTTTCAATATCAGATGGATTCATGTTAGCAGAGCTATTCCCCACAATAACACCATCAATTACCCATAAAGGATCTGTACTTCCGTTAACGGTGGTTTTTCCTCTAATGACTATTTTGGCTACTGCTCCCGGCTGACCTCCACCCGTGTTTACGTATACTCCGGACGCTTTACCAGCCAGCATGTTTTCGACAGAAGGAGTAGTTACATCAACAATTTTTTTACTGTCTAAGGTTTGTAATGATCCTGTTAAGCTTTCTTTTTTGATTTTGCTGTAACCTACAATAACAACCTCATTCATTTGTTCGCCGGCCTCTTTCATAACGATATTAAGATTCCCTTTTCCCGCTGCTATTTCCTGATTTTCCATCCCAAGAAACGAAAAGATCAGCACAGCACCTTCACTTAGAACTTCAATAGCAAAACTCCCGTCCATATCAGTTTGTACTCCTTTTGTTGTGCCCTTTATGATAACATTTACTCCGGGAATCGGAATGCCTTTTTGATCGACAACCTTACCCTTTACTATTTTTTGAAATACAGATAAATTGGTTTCGTTTACCGGAATCTTATCAGATGGTGCAGCTGTAGAAATTTGAAAACTTAAAGACATTACTGAAAGTAATGTTACTTTAAAACTTTTTTCAAGTACAGCATGTAACCTTAAATTTCCGGTTTTTTTTGAGAATGCTTTTTTCATACTCTTCGTTTGGTTTTGGTTAATGAATGTGTTTCAGTTCAGTTTCTTAAAAAAATACCACTTTACTTTTTGTATATAATTTTCTTCTGTTATAAAGACTAAAAATGAGATTAATAGGGTTAAAAAGAAGAAATAAAAGCGTAGAATATTTTTATAATACGACGAAACTATTGATTATATTTTTACTAAACAAGAAAAAAACAAAAAAATGTGCTCGAACACATATATTTTATGTTCTCGAGCACATAAAATTATACATCCTATATTTTTAAACATAAATTATTGATTTTTTTTCTAAAACAAGACACAAAAAGCACATTCCTGTATTTTATGCTTAGTTACGGGTATTTTGATTTATTTTTAAATATTGAAAAATACTGGTTTATATTTGTATGAATATCGTAATTAGTATTCGATTTAATTGATAATACATCAAAGTTTATTATTTTATAAATAGTAGGTTTTTTCTTTGTTTTAGTTGTTGTTGCAAAATAAAAGAACAGAAAAAAACAAGCAATTTTTCAAATAAAAGGATCTCTTATATTAGTACTTAAAAAAAGAACAAAAATGGAAGTGGTTTTTTGTTGTTTTTTAATTTTAAAAATTATCTTTTACCTATTTTTATATCAATTAAATTTTCTTAAAATTATGAGCTTAATTTCTAAAGATTATCAACTGTATTTCATTAATAAAAATGGAAATAAAAATGCTGACTTTTCTAATTTGTCTTTTTGGAAAGATGCTAATTGTTTGACTGATTTTTCTTCTCCCTGGGAAAATGATTCGTTTTCAAAAATTGAATTTAGGGCGCTTCACGATCTTGAAAATTTCTACTTTAAGTTCAGGGTTTTTGATACTGATATCTACATTGATAAAAAAGATGATAGTTTTGAAAGTATAGGAAACTCAGATCGTGTAGAGTTGTTCTTTAGAACAAATGAATCTCTCAATCCTTACTATTGCTTAGAAATTGATACATCTGGAAGAATAATGGATTTTAAAGCGCGCCCAAACAAGGATTTTGATTTTAATTGGAAATGGCCTAAGAATGATATAGAAGTAAAAACGTCTAAAGATGAAACTTCCTTTATTGTTTCAGGACGAATTAGTATTCAATCCTTAAAAGATTTGAACTTAATTCATAATAATACAATTGAAACAGGAGTTTTCAGTGCAAAATTTTCTCTGGTCGAAAATCTGCAATACAAACCAACCTGGATTTCATGGGTAAACCCAAATACTGAAACACCTAATTTTCATATAGCTTCTTCGTTTGGAAGATTTATTTTGAGCCCACTGATTTAGCGGATTTAAGCTGGTCTTCGCTGACTTCAATTTGTGGAATTTTTAAAAGAATCTGCTCGATCTGTTCAATCTGTGAGCTAAAAAAATTACCCACAGATTTAGCGGATTTAAACGGATTTTCGCTGATTTATTGTGCGGAATTTACAACCCGTGGGCAATCTTACGATATGTAAAATGAAGCATTCTCCGCATTGATAATATCAATAGGCAATAAAATAGTTTCCGGGATATCTTTCCTGAATAAAAAATGCTCTATCAAAGTACTAACACCTAAATAAGCTTGTCTTTTTTGATTTTGATGAATTAGAAAATGAACCAATCCCTGATTCAGGAAGTTCACATTTTTTTCGACTAAGTCATAACCAATAAGTGCAATTTTTTTATTTTTTAATGGAGATAGAATAGAGGCAATCTGATAGGCTTTTGAAGTCGTGATGAAGATTCCTTTTAAGTGTGGGTTTTCTTCTAAAAAGGCAGAAAACTTACTTTCGACATTTGGATGTTTTAATTTTAGAGTAGTTAAAGAAAATCCTGCGATCTTTTTTTCGTCAAAATAATTTCTAAAGCCTTTTTCCTTTTCCTGCATATGGACTGCATTTTTCAGGCTTTCATCAATATGGATAATTGCAATTTGACCTTCGCTTAGAATCAGGTTCATTAAACTTGCTGCGACACGTCCGCTTTTATACAAATCCTGTCCAACAAAACCCTTAATAGATTCTCCTTCGATTTGATTATTAAAAGTATTCACTATAATTTCCAACTCGTCGTATTGTTTTACAATTTCCAGTGTTTCCTTATGAAATAACGGAGCGATCAAAACAGCATCAGGAGATTGTTTGATTATGGTTTCATTAGTATTCATAAACGATTTCGTGCTTTCAGGATTAAAGTAATGAGTCTCGATAATCACACTATAGGCTTTAAATTCTGTTATAGCTTCCTGAATCCCGTTAACACAAGGAAGCCAGTAAGGATCAATTTCCGGATCCGGAAGTAAAACGCAAATACGGTAAACTTTGGTGTTTTTTAAATTTCGGGCAATTAAGTTCGGCTCATAATCAATGACATTTAAAACCTCATTTATTTTATCCAGAGCCGTTGGAGATACTTTTCCTCTATTATGCAATACCCTGTCTACAGTTCCTTTCGAAACTCCAGCCATTTTTGCTATATCCTTAATTGTGTACTTTTTATCCATATGAGCAAATATAGAAACTTTGATTTAATAATTTAAAAAATGTTGTAAGAATTATTTAGTGTGCTCGAGAACATTTTATTAGTGTGTTCGAGCACATTTTTAGTTTTTTTCTTGTTTTATAAAAATATAATATATAGTTTCGTAGAATCAAAACCAAAAATTTAAAATAAATCCTTAACCAAAAATCATTGTAAACTTCTGTTTTGTAGTGATTTATTACAATATCTTTTAAGTGAAAAAAATTACTTCCTTAGCCCCGGGTCGGACATGTCTCTTTGGAGATCATCAGGATTATTTAGGATTGCCGGTTATAGCCTGTGCAATCGATCGAAATATAAAATTAACCGCAACAGAGAATCAGACCAATACATTTATTCTTAATATGATTGATATTGGCGAAATCCGTAGCATTAATATTGATGCAACTTTCGACAAATTAGAGCCTCGTGATTATTTTGCCTCTTCATTGCGCGTACTGCGCAGATATGGCTGTGTGCCCAATGTGGGGTATACGATAACCATTACAGGAGATATTCCAATTAATTCAGGAACATCAAGTTCATCCGCTTTATTAATGGCGTGGATTCGTTTTTTAATTTCGGCTTTTGGCGTTGATCAGGAAGTTACGCCTGAATTTATTTCGAAAGTAGGATATGAATCCGAAGTATTGGAACACGGAGAACCTGGAGGAATGATGGATCATTTTAGTATTGGAGCAGGAAATATTGTTTATATAAATACAAAAGATCCTTTCTCTTATAAAATTATCGGAACAGAATTAAAAGGTTTAATTACCGGAGTTTCCGGTGTTCCAAAAGAAACAATAGGATTGCTTGGCGAAGTAAAAGGAAATGCCTTGATCGCAATTGATATTGTGAAGCAGAATTTTCCGGATTTTGATCTAAATCTTTCTAAAATTGAGGATTTAGACCGCTATAGAAATTGTTTGCCAGACCGATTAATGCCTTATTTTGATGCCGCACTAAAAAATTTCCATTATACAAAAGAAGCTTTAAAAGAGTTTGAAAAACCAGTTTTAGATCTTCAAAAAATAGGCGCATTAATGAATCTGCATCACGAAGTTTTGCGTGATTTATTAAAAATTACAGTTCCGCGAATTGATGATATGATCGATGCCGCTTTACGAGCAGGAGCTTACGGAGCTAAAATTGTGGGTTCCGGAGGTGGCGGCAGTATTGTAGTTATTGCGAATCCTGAAAAAGAGGATGTGATAATCGAAGCCATTCTTAAAGCTGGAGCTCAGGAAGCATATGCCGTTACGGTAGATCCGGGCGTTAGAATTATTGAAAATATTGAAATTTAAAAAATAAATATGCACAACAATTTAGTTATTCTTGCGGGTGGAGCATCATCCCGCATGAAAAAAGAAGCCGTTCTTGATAATTTATCTCCCGAAGAAATTACACAGGCAAACGAAAGAAGCAAAGGTTTAATTGGTGTAGGAGCAAGCGGAAGACCTTTGTTAGATTATCTTTTATTGAATGCTAAAAAAGCGGGATATAAAAACATCTACATTATTATTGGCGAACAAGGAAATTTATTCAAGGAGTTTTACGGAACTCAAAATACAAATAATAATTTTCACGGACTCAATATTTCTTTTGCGGTACAATATATTCCCGAAGGACGAATAAAACCCTTTGGTACAGCAGATGCTTTGTTTCAGGCAGTCGAACAGTTTCCGGAGTTAAATACACAACAATACTCCGTTTGTAATAGTGATAATTTATATTCGGCAGCAGCCTTACTAGCATTGAGAGAAACCGATAGTCCAAATGCATTTATTGCTTACGATCGTGATGCTCTGGAATTTCCTTCTGAAAGGATTTCGCGTTTTGCTATTGCCAAATTGGATAAAAACAACCAATTACTTGATATTTTAGAAAAACCATCTGCTGCTGTTTTGCAGGATTATAAAGATGTCCAAGGTAAAATAAGAGTTAGTATGAATGCTTTTAAGTTTAACGGAAGCACTTTGTATACCCATCTTAAAAATTGTTCGGTTCATCCGGAAAGAGATGAGAAAGAATTACCAACAGTACTTTTAAATGCTGTAAAAGAACATCCAAATACCACCTTAGGAATTCCGTTTTCAGAACATGTTCCCGATCTAACAGCCAAAGAAGATATCGCTGATGTAAAAGAATATTTACAGCAGTTTTATCCGGTTTTAGACTGGGATGCTTAAGAAAAATTAACAAAAAATTGATATCTAATTTACAAATAAGTACAACTTATTAGACTACTTTTGTTTTAAAATTGCAAAAAAAATGCATTTAATTGCATTTCAATTGCAATATATTTGCAAAAAAAAGTTGATGTTATTTTAGATAGAAAAAAACTAATCTATTAACAATCAACCAAAAGTATTATGTCAAACATTGAAAGTGCATTACAAATAGAAAAAAGGAGTACTATTATTCCGATGGTCATTTTAACCGCATTATTTTTTATTTTGGGTTTTGTTACCTGGCTTAACGGACCTTTGATTCCATTTTTTCAGTTGGCGTGTGAGTTGACCTCTTCACAGGCTTATTTTGTAACTTTTGCTTTTTACATTGCTTATTTTGTAATGGCAATTCCGTCATCGTGGGTGATTGAAAAAGTAGGCTATAAAAACGGAATTTCACTAGGATTATTGATCATTGCTGCGGGTGCATTTATGTTTTATCCTGCTGCTGAAAGCCGAACTTTTTTACTGTTTTTAATTGCATTATTTGTCATGGGAACAGGTTTGGCAATTTTGCAGACAGCATCAAATCCTTATGTAGTCGTAATTGGCCCAAGGGAAAGTGCTGCGGCAAGAATCAGCGTGTTGGGAATTGCAAATAAACTGGCCGGATTTGTGGCGCCATTGATATTGACAGCTTTGGTTTTGTCTAATATGCAGGAGTTTACAGCAGATAAAATTGCGTTGTTAGATTCAGTTTCAAAATCAAACGCTTTAAATTCTCTTGCATTGCAATTGCAAAGACCTTACCTTTATATGGGATTAATTATAATGGTTCTGGCACTTTTTGTAAAGTTGTCGCCATTGCCGGAAATTGATTTGGATGAAGACGGAAATGTAACGCATTTGAGTATTTTTAAGCAAATCAGAAATGCATTCAGACGACCACAATTGGTTTTAGGCGTAATTACTTTAATGCTGTATTTGGCTGCTGAAGTTTTAGCCGGAGATTCTATTGGAGCTTTCGGAAAAGAATTAGGAGTATATGGAACCGAAGGAAATTTTTATTTAAAATTAACTTCCTTTACCATGTCTGCAATGGTGGTGGGATATATATTAGGGATAACATTAATACCTAAATACCTTTCGCAGGTTACAGCTTTAAAAGCATCAGGAGTTTTGGGTATAATTTTGGTAATGGCCATCGTTTTGATTTCGCCTAAAATTATGGTTCAGTTGCCTGGAATTCCAAATTTACCAGTAGTAATTCTGCTAGTAGCATTATTGGGTTTAGCAAATGCATTGTGTTGGCCGGCGATTTGGCCAATGGCGTTAGAAGATTTAGGAGGATATACTAAAATAGGAAGTGCAATTTTGATCATGGGTATCATTGGAGGAGCAATTTTTCCTTTGTTATACGGATTGATCACAGAAAATATAAATGCGTCAAATATTGCAAACGGAACCGCAGAGATATCAAAAAGCGGAAATCAAATTGCTTATTTAATGTTGTTACCATCTTATATAATGATACTTTTTTATGCTATAAAAGGTCATAAATATCGAAGTTGGAAAATGTAACGAGAGGAATTAAAAAAAACTATATCATGTTAAAAAGTAAAATAGACAAGGCAACAGGTTTCGAAAAGAGATTTGAAAACATCAATACGGTGGTTTTCGAAAATTCTGGTGAAGCATCAAAAGCAGTAGCGCAGGAAATTGCGGCTTTAATTCAATCCAAGCAAAAAGAAAACAAACCTTGTATATTAGGTCTTGCAACAGGATCTTCTCCAAAAGGATTATATGCTGAGTTAGTGCGTTTGCATAAAGAGGAAGGTTTGAGTTTTAAAAACGTAATCAGTTTTAATTTGGATGAATATTATCCGATGGAACCAAACTCAATCAACAGTTACGTTCGCTTTATGAAAGAATTACTGTTTGATCATGTTGATATTTTACCTGAAAATGCTCATGTTCCTAACGGACTTTTGACTAAAGAACAAATTGCAGATTATTGTACAGATTATGAAGCAAAAATTGAGGCTTTGGGAGGAATCGATCTTCAGGTTTTGGGAATTGGGGGTAACGGACATATTGGTTTTAATGAATCCGGTTCATTACAAAACTCTAAAACTCGTTTAGTAGCTTTAGATCATATTACGAGAGTAGCGGCAAGCAAGGATTTCTTCGGATTAAGTAATACGCCGAGAACTGCAATCACGCTTGGAGTAAAAAAAATCATGGAAGCTAAAAGAGTAATCTTATTAGCTTGGGGAGAAGGAAAAGCAAATGTTGTAAAAAGATCTGTAGAAGATGAAGTTACGAATAGAGTACCTGCTTCATTTTTGCAAGAACACAATAATGCTGTTTTTGTTTTAGATAAGGAAGCTTCTTCAAAATTAACGAGAATCAACAAGCCTTGGTTGGTAGAAAAAGTAATCTGGACAGATAAATTAACGCGTAAAGCAGTTTTAGGATTGGCGCTTCAGCTTAAAAAACCAATTTTAATGTTGACTGATGCTGATTATATCGAACACGGAATGAGTGATTTATTAGCTGATTCTGGTCCGGCATACGACATAAATATTAAGATATTTAATAAATTACAGAATACAATCACAGGCTGGCCAGGTGGAAAACCAAATGCAGACGATTCAAACCGTCCGGAAAGAGCAGAACCAGCCAGAAAACGTGTATTGATTTTTAGCCCGCATCCTGATGATGATATCATTAGTATGGGAGGAACTTTTATGCGTTTGCAAGAGCAGGGACATGACGTGCATGTGGCTTACCAAACGTCTGGAAATATTGCAGTTGCAGATGATGAAGCGTTGCGTTTTGCAAGATTTGTAATTGATTACAACGAAAAATTTGGAATCAAAAGTCCGGAAGCAGATGATATTTACAAAAAAGCACAAACTTTTTTAGAGAATAAAAAGAACAGTGAAATTGATATTCCGGAAGTTCGTTACATAAAAGGATTAATCAGAAAAGGAGAGGCGAGAGCAACAAGTCATTTTGTTGGATTAACCGATGATCAGATTCATTTTATGGAATTGCCATTTTATGAAACCGGAACAATTGAGAAAAAACCAATCGGCAAAGAAGACATTCAATTGACGATGGATTTAATCGAGAACATTAAACCACATCAAATATATGCAGCAGGAGATTTAGCAGATCCACACGGAACACACAAGGTTTGTCTGGATGCTATTTTTGAAGCAGTAAAAGCTTTAAAACCAAAATCTTTCATGGATGATTGTTGGTTATGGTTGTATCGTGGAGCTTGGCAGGAATGGGGAATTGACGAAGTCGAAATGGCGGTACCAATGAGCCCGGATCAGGTTTTAGCAAAACGTCACGGAATCTTCAAGCACCAATCGCAAAAAGATGGGGTTGTTTTTCAGGGAACTGACGCAAGGGAATTTTGGCAAAGAGCCGAAGACAGAAACGCAGAAACAGCTGCTTTGTACCAGGAGTTAGGTCTGGCAACGTACGCAGCGATGGAAGCTTTCGTGAGATGGCACTATTAAAAAGTTGCTAAGGTTCTGAGAAACTAAGTTCCTGAGTTTTTTATCCTTTAAAATATTCGCCATAAATTCACGAATTAATTTAAAACTAATTTGTGAATTCGTGGCGATTTCTTTTTAATCTATGATTTTTTGAATAGGGTATTACGAGTTTTTAAGTCTCAGTTTTCAGCTGTTAAACTGTTAACCGCGACTGAAAACTGAAATCTGCGACCGCAAACTATTTTAAAATCTGTGGCTAAAAAAATAAAAAATAGCAATAGCTTTGCATCAACAAGAAGCAAGAAAGAGAATAAGTCCATATTCTATTTTCTTGCTTCTTTCTTCTTTAAAAAAATATGGAACCAGACAAAAAAATTCTCATAAAATTAGCCCATACCAAAATGCCTTTCGGAAAATACGAAGGACGATTTTTAATTGAATTACCGGAATATTATGTGGTTTGGTACCATAATAAAGGTTTTCCTAATGGCGAATTGGGGCAACAACTGGCACTTGTCTATGAATTGAAACTTAATGGACTCGAAGAATTAATCAGGAATATTAAGAAACAATATCCCAAACCAATTAAATAGTAAGAAAAATCTTTTGCTGTATCGTTTTTTTTATTTAAGTTTGATCTATAAAAATATTACAATTTTTAAAACTAATTGATACCACAAATTCAAGCCTGAATGTGTAAATGTGTACAAGTCAATATTTTAAAATTATAATATTTAATACATAAAAATATTATAATTTTTTAAAACAAATTGATACCACAGAATTCAAGCCTGAATTTTTAGATGTGTACAAGTCAATATTTTTTAAAATTATAATATTTTTTTTATGTTAAAAATTACTTCAAGAGCCAGTATTTCATAAGGCTTTATACTCGCGCCTTTCTTACGTCATTTATGTTTGGATATTCCAAATCCCCATTAAATTTATTTGTTAGTAACTTTGAAATGTTCTCTATTGTTCTCCTAAGTGTTTTTCTATTTTTGTAATAATTAAGATGAAAAAAACTAAATGGGAAACAATATTAAAACCTCGAGTTCAGGTGAAAATTTTAGCATTGCAGCTTTAGTTTTAGGAATAATTTCTAATATAGTAGCTTTCATTCCTTGTATAAATGTGGTGGCGCTGGTTACTTCACTCCTCACTATAATTTTTGCTGTAGTTGGTTTGTACAGAGCAAAAAATGCAAATTCTTCAGCTTTGTTGGCTAAAATAAGTTTGGTTTTGGGAATCGTTGCATTGGTGTTCTCAATAATTCTCGTATTAGTTTATGGCTTTATTATTGGTGCTTTATCATTTTGGGATTAGTAATAAGGATGTGATTGGTGAACAAGGTGTGAAAAATAATTATGAATACTAAAAATAACAAGAAATTCCCTTTTAATTTATTTGTTGATAACTTTGATGCATTCTATAGTGTTCACGTAAGTGTTTTTCTATTTTTGTAATAATTAACATAAAAACACTATATGGAAGATTATAAACAACGATCAAATGCAGGTTTAGGAATGGGTATTACAGCTTTAGTATTAGGAATATTAGCTGTTATAGCTTCTTTTATACCTTGCTTTGGTTTCTTTGCAGTTCTTTTTGGAGTACTAGCAATTATTTTTGGAGCAATTGGTTTGTCCCAGGCAAAAAAAGAAAATGCGCCTACTGCATTGCCGTTATCAGGTTTGATATTAGGAATTGTTGCAAGTGCATTTGTTATTTTAAGAACATTATTTTTTGTAGGTGCTGTTGGATCAGCTATAATGTCTTCGAAAGATGAAATAAACCAAGCAATAGATTCTGCAACTGCTGAATCAATAAAAGTACAGGATTCTCTAAATGCGATCGAAATAACAACTGATACTGTAAAGGTGGAAGTAACAAAATAATAAATCCCTTTTGTGGAAATAAAATCTTCTTACGAAATTGATTCTTATAAAAAGATAAACATGATTTTTATTGTAATAATCATGTTTATCTTTTTTTATTGCTTTATAGTTCCTTTTTTAGGTTTTGGGTTTCCTTCTTCTTGCGAAGGAATGCCTTTAAGTTATTGTAAAAGCCGCGGTTTGACCAGAGCTTTTTCTCAAATACTAAGATTTAACTTTAGCGAAGCAATTGCTTATAATCCCTATAGTATAAAGATTTTTTTGTTTTTTCTAATTCAATTGGCTACACGGTTTGTTATCAATAAGATAATTCGGTTATCGAATTTAAAAAGAATATTGACTTGTGATATTTTTTTTAGTGTAGTATTCTTTATTTTTTCATTTTACAATCTTGTAGTAATGTGAAAAAGGGAAAAGAACCGAGTATTATTCAAAAAAATATCTAATTAAAAGTTAAAATTATCGATTACGGAAACATGTAATCGTTCTATTTAAAAATTTGCAAATTATCTCATTCTCTAATTGATAAATTATCTAATTAAATTTGTACTTTTGCCAAGTTTTTTACACAACTACAATACAAACAACAACAGAATGAATCAAACGAAATATATTTTTGTTACAGGCGGTGTGACTTCTTCATTAGGAAAAGGGATTATCGCGGCATCTTTAGCAAAATTGTTACAAGGAAGAGGGTATCGTACAACAATTCAAAAATTTGATCCATATATCAATGTGGATCCGGGTACGTTGAATCCATACGAGCATGGAGAATGTTATGTAACAGATGATGGTGCAGAGACAGATTTAGATTTAGGTCATTACGAGCGTTTTCTAAACGTTCCTACTTCTCAGGCGAATAACGTTACTACAGGAAGAGTTTATCTTTCGGTTATCGAAAAAGAAAGAAGAGGGGAGTTTTTAGGAAAAACAGTTCAGGTTGTTCCTCATATTACAAACGAAATCAAAGACAGAATGCAATTGTTGGGTAAATCCGGCGATTATGATATTGTAATTACTGAAATTGGTGGAACTGTTGGTGATATCGAATCACTACCTTATATAGAGTCTGTTCGTCAGTTGGTTTGGGAATTGGGAGAAAATAACGGAATTGTTATTCATTTAACCTTAGTTCCTTATTTAGCTGCTGCAGGAGAGTTAAAAACAAAACCTACACAACACTCTGTAAAAACATTGATGGAAAGCGGTATTAAAGCTGATATTCTGGTTTGTAGAACAGAGCACGAACTTTCAGATGAGTTGCGTAATAAATTAGCATTGTTTTGTAATGTAAAAAGAGAAGCAGTTATTCAGTCTATTGATGCTTCGACAATATATGAAGTTCCTAATTTAATGCTTGAAGAAGGATTAGATGTTGTGGCTTTAAAGAAATTAGATTTACCTAAAAAAGCAGCTCCGGACTTAAAAAACTGGAATACTTTTTTACGCAGATTAAAAAATCCAAAACATACCGTAAATATCGGTTTGATAGGAAAATATGTAGAAATGCAGGATTGTTACAAATCTATTTTAGAGGCGTTTATTCATGCAGGAGCTTCAAATGAAACTAAAGTAAATGTAATTTCTATACACTCAGAACACATTAATAGTGATAATATAGAAGAGAAATTAGGAACTCTTGACGGAGTTTTGGTTGCTCCTGGTTTTGGAGAAAGAGGTATTGAAGGAAAAATCGAAGCAGTTCGTTTTGCACGTGAAAATAATATTCCGTTTTTCGGAATCTGTTTAGGAATGCAAATGTCAGTTATTGAGTATTCAAGAAATATTTTAGGTTATGCTGATGCCAATTCTACAGAGATGAATGAGAAAACTCCTCATCCGGTTGTAAATTTAATGGAAGAGCAAAAAACAGTTACAGATAAAGGTGGTACAATGCGTCTTGGAGCTTGGAAATGTGATATTAAACCAAACACTTTAGCACATAAAATTTACGGACAAAAGACGATTTCAGAGCGTCACCGTCACCGTTATGAGTACAATAATAAATATGCCGATGAATTGCAGAAAGCAGGATTAATTGCTTCAGGTGTAAATCCGGATACAGGTTTGGTTGAAATTGTAGAACTTGAAAATCACCCGTTTTTTATTGGAGTACAATACCATCCTGAATATAAAAGTACCGTTGCAAACCCACATCCAATTTTTGTAAACTTTGTGGCTGCAGCAGTAAATAAGCATGTGAATACGCATAAAAAATAATAATTAATATTCTAAGGATGTAACTTTTGAGTCTAACTCATTACTAATAGCCTTAATGAATAACCTTTTTTAAATTTATAATGGAAGAAAAAAAATTTGATCTTAATTCAATCATTGGTTTTGTATTGATATTTGGAATTTTGATTTGGATTATGTACCAAAATCAACCTTCTGACAAAGAGATTGCTGCTGAAAAAGCCAAGAAAGAATTAGTTGCTAAGCAAGAAGCGCAAGCTCAGGCTGATAAAACTAAAACAGCTGTTTTGCCAGTTACTGCTGCAACTCCTGGAGATACGGTTCAATTAGCGCAATTACAAAAAACATTAGGTGGTTTTGCTTATTCAGCTACACTTCCTTCTGCTAAAGAAGGTTTTACAACTATCGAAAACGAAAAGATGATACTAAAAATCGCCAATAAAGGTGGTTATATAGTTGAAGCTACGTTGAAAGAATTTAAAAGATTTGAAAAAAATTCCGGACAATTAGTAGAATTAATCAAAGACAATAATTCTAATTTAAACATTCAGTTACAAACTACGGATAACAGAACTTTAAATTCTAAAGATCTTTATTTTGAACCAACGCTAACAAAAAACGGTGCAGATCAAATATTGACGATGCGTTTGAAAGCTGGAGCTAACGAATTTTTAGAATATAAATATGTATTAAAACCAAACGAATACTTAGTTGGTTTTGATATTCGTTCTCAAGGTTTGAATAAAGTTTTAAATTCTGCTAAACCATTAGATTTACAATGGGATTTAAAATCATATAGAAACGAGAAAGGTGTTTCTATTGAGAAGCGTTATGCGCAACTGGAGTATGAGTACGGAGATCAAAAATACAATTATGTAGGTGGTGGTGTAGGAAAAGAAGAAACACCTGAAAAAGTAAGTTATATTGCCTTTAAGCAACACTTTTTTAGTGCGATTTTAGCAACTGATAAACCATTTGATAAATCAAAATTACAATCTGATGATTTAGTAAAAGATGAAACGATAGATACTACTTTTGTTAAGCAATTTAAAGCAACTGTTCCATTGGCTTTTACAAATGGAGAAGTTGATTATAAAATGAGCTGGTATTTTGGACCGTCAGATTATAAAATTTTAAAATCATACGATAAGAATTTCGAGAAAATTATTCCATTAGGTTGGGGGATTTTTGGATGGATCAATAAATGGATTTTTATTCCGTTGTTCGGATTCTTAAGTTCGACAATGGGATTATCATTAGGAATTGCGATTATCATCTTTACGATTATCATCAAAATTGCGATGTCGCCAATTACATACAAGTCATTCCTGTCTCAGGCAAAAATGAAAGTTTTGCGTCCGGAGATTACAGAGTTGGGAGAAAAATTCAAAAAAGACCCAATGAAGAAACAACAGGAAACGATGAAACTGTACAACAAAGCAGGAGTAAACCCAATGGCAGGATGTATTCCGGCATTGATTCAGCTTCCTTTTATGTATGCGTCATTCCAGTTCTTCCCGTCAGCTTTTGAGTTAAGACAAAAAAGTTTCCTTTGGGCAGACGATTTATCGTCATTTGATGCAGTAGTAAAATTACCATTCCACATTCCGTTATACGGAGATCATATCAGTTTGTTTCCAATTTTGGCAGCAGTTGCAATTTTCTTCTATATGAAAATGACTTCAGGAGATCAACAAATGGCAGCGCCTCAGCAAGAAGGTATGCCGGATATGGCAAAAATGATGAAAATCATGATTTATGTTTCGCCATTAATGATGTTAATTTTCTTCAATAGTTATGGTGCTGGTTTGAGTTTGTATAACTTTATCTCTAACTTAATTACAATCGGAATTATGTTTGTAATTAAAAATTACATTGTAGATACAGATAAAATTCATGCTCAGATTCAGGAGAATAAATTAAAAGAGCCTAAAAAACAAAGTAAGTTTCAACAACGTCTTCAGGAAGTGATGGAACAACAAGAGGCTACAAAGAAACAGAATAAAAAATAATTAGAATATTAAAAAAATCCCGATTACTCGGGATTTTTTTATATCCGGGAACTTCTTAAATTTGAAGTTTATTAAACTAAATTCTAAAAATTTAAAAAGGATAAAACATACTTTATAAGTTTCGTTTTCGTTAAAGTTTAAAATTGAATTACAATGATTTATAAAAAAATAATAGTAGGGTTACTTTTCTTAAACGCGGTTTTAGTATCGGCGCAGGATTTTAATAAATCAGACGCCAACGGAAAAAAAGATGGAGTTTGGAAAGGAACTTATGAAGTTTCTAAACGTCCTCGTTACGAAGGGACTTTTAATCACGGAAAAGAGACTGGTATATTTAATTTTTTTGATGATACCAAAAAAGGAGATGTTATTGCTACTCGGGATTTTACTGCAAATGACGGAAGCTCGTATACTATTTTTTATGATCAGAGTAAAAATAAAGTAAGCGAAGGAAAAGAAATAGGTAAAGCACGCGAAGGCGAATGGAAATATTATCATAAAGCTTCGAAAGTGCTTATGACGCTAGAAAACTACAAAAATGGTACCTTACAAGGTGTAAAGACGGTTTATTATCCTAACGCTAAAATTGCCGAGGAAATGAATTATGTAAACGGTCTGAAAGATGGTATTTATAAAAAGTACGGACAAAATGGAACTCTTTTGGAGCAAACTACTTATAAAAATAATGAATACAATGGAGATGCCGTTTTTTATGACGCTGATGGAGTTGTAGCTTCCAAAGGAAAATTTGTAAACGGAAAGAAAGCAAATATGTGGCAGTTTTACTTAAAAGGAAAACTAACCAAAGAAGTAAATATGAGTGATCCAAAAAGTAGTTATCAGGCAGACTCAAAACCTAAAACGCAATAATTGAAGATATTCTTTTTTAAGTTTTTTAGCCACGAATTCACGAATTTTTGTTTTAAAATAAATTCGTGAATTCGTGGCTTATTTTTTCTAATTGTTTACATTTGATTTGCTAATAATTTGATTCAATGGATTTAAACGAGCTTTCCGGTAGATTTTTTTTATTGTTTTTTTCGATTCTGATTTTATATTTTTTCTCTAACAGAAAAGATAATGAAACCATTAATCCGTTGATGGTAATTGTTGGTCTTTGTACTTTTTCGCTTTGTTATTTGTTTACAAAAATCGAAATTGGAGTAGGGATTGGATTTGGGTTGTTTGCTATTTTCTCGATATTAAGATTCAGGACACAATCATTTACCGTAAACGCAATTATTTTTCTCTTTGCAACAATTACGCTTTCGATTTTGGATATTATGTATCCGTATGAAAAGATTGAGGTTTTATTATTTTTTCAATTGATTATTATTGGTTCCTATATATTGGCCTCTGTTATAGTAAATAAAAAAGCATCTAAATACTTGAATGCGGTCGATGCTAAAATAGCTATTGAAGCCAATTTTTCTTTGGATAATAAAAGTATCAGGGAATCCATTCAGCATAAAATGAATATTGATGATTTCGATTTTAAAATTATCAATATTAATACCGTTTCAAACGAAATCGACGTTTTAATATTCTATTGATTATTCGTTAAACGGCCTGACTTGTTTGATATATAGATCTCTGTTTTCTCCAACAATTTTAAATTCAATATCGACTGGATGGTAGCTGTTTTTTCGCCAATAGCGGTACATTTTTTGTTCAATTTTTTGACTGACAAGAAAAAGCCTGCTCATTTCTTTTCTGCTTAATAAAGGTTCGTTGTTGTTTAAATTGGAGTTCGAAGTATAATCAACATCAAAATCAGCATCATCAGTTCCCATGTTAAAATGATAGGCGATAAATTGTTCGCAAATTTCTCCTTTTTCAGGTTTCACAACAGAGTTTTCTCCTTTTTGAATATTCACTGTAATACCCGGAAAGTTTTTTCTGAAAATATTTTTAGTGATGATAACGCCATTTGCGAGTTCATCCGGAAAAGAACGATGAACTAAAACTCCCATAGCGATACTTTGCTGATCAATACCAAAAAGTTCCCGTTCACCATAAGAAGCTTCGTTCCAAACGCTCGCCCACACTTGTTTAATCGCTTTTTCGAAAGTTTTTATACTATCTCCTCTAATTCCTGTTTTAGAGTCATACAAACCTGCGCCATTAAAATCATCTAAATCTTCGGCATTGGTAGAAGATCGAAATCTGAAGTTTTTAAAAGAAGCATTTTTAAAGGTTTCATTTAATTTTGCTATTAATTGAGGATCAATAGGTTCTTTTTTAATCGCATCCCGTATTTTTTTTAATTGATGATTTATCCATACTGTTGAGTCTTTATGCTGATAATTTAAAAGTTCTGTGATTAACGGCGAGATTGATGCTTTTTGAATGTGTTGTGTATAATAGTAAAACGGAATAGCATGTGCATTTTCGGGAGTTTTAAACGAAATATCTTTTGAGATGGCAATCAGGTAAGACATATTTTGCGCTTTAGAACCAATATAGCTAATTCCGTTTTTAGGTATTTTACTTAAATCAACCAGATCAGTAATGCTATTATTTATGATTAATTTTTTCTTTTTGGAAATGACCTTAGCAACTATTTTTTTTGTGCTTTCCCTGATATAAAAAGTGTCCGTTTGAATTTTTAGCTCTACTTTTTTCGAAAGTAATTTTTTGATATTATCATCCTTAAAAGCATTTGTATAAGCCATGATAGGAATCTTTCTGTTTTTGCCCAAAAGAACCAAATGGCTTAATGGAGTCTGAAGTTCATTGACTATAATTCCTCTTACGTTAGGCAAAATATCAGGCGTTCCGTCTAAAACTATAATTTCGTCAGGATTTGGTTTTGTAATAGCAAGATCCTTTACTTTATATTGCTTCAAAATACCAATAGTACTTCCGGAAACAACTTCCTGATAGGTAAGTTCATTGAAAATGTAATTTGATTTGACGCACGGAATTTTAAATAGATTTTGTTGAAACCATTCCATTTGCTCCGGATTATTCAAATAGAATTTCAAATTAGAACCAATAAAAGACGATTGTACGATTAAATTATAAAAGCGTTCAATTAAAGCAACAGGCATATGGTCAGATGCAGCCAACTCGAAAATCCATTTATCAGTTCCTTTAATGTGGTTCAGGTTTCCTAGTAGATAATTTCTGTTTTTTTCAGTATCACTATAATTATCATTATTAAAAACTTCGACATCCTGATTGTAGCCTAGATATCCTGTGGCAAAATCATAATGCAGCGGAATCAAAGTACTATCGAAGTAATACATTTTTTGTTTTCTGAGATCGTAAACAATTTTTACTGATTCGATATTCGAAAATTTATCTGATAAAGGTTTTCCTCTAAAAGCTTTATAGGCGCTGTAATTAGACAAAGTCGCACTGTATCTTTGTGCACTCAAAGAAGTTAAGATAAAAAAGAAAATAAAACTACAGATGTATTTTTGCATGGTATTTTTATTGAGGATTAAAAGTAATTAAAAAAAGCAATAAGTTTTATCTACCACGGCATTATATAAACTAATCAAAACTAATACAATTATCAAAAATAGGGCTTATCTTTGCACCCTTGTAAAAATATAAACGATTTAGAATGAAACGTGTAGTTGTTGGACTTTCCGGTGGAGTAGATTCGAGTGTTGCTGCTTATTTATTGCAACAACAAGGATACGAAGTTATAGGCCTTTTTATGAAAAATTGGCACGATGACTCCGTTACTATTTCTAATGAATGTCCTTGGTTAGAGGATAGTAATGATGCTTTATTGGTAGCTGAAAAACTCGGAATACCGTTTCAAACTGTTGATTTAAGCGAGGAATACAAAGAAAAAATCGTTGATTATATGTTCAACGAATACGAAAAAGGGAGAACTCCAAATCCTGATGTGCTTTGTAATCGCGAAATCAAATTTGATGTTTTCATGAAAATTGCTTTAAGTCTTGGTGCTGATTATGTGGCAACAGGTCATTATTGTCAAAAAAATGAAATTGAAGTTGATGGAAAGCCAGTGTATCAATTGATTGCGGGTGAAGATAACAACAAAGACCAATCGTATTTTTTATGTCAATTGTCACAAGAGCAATTGGCAAAATCTTTATTTCCAATTGGAGCTTTAACTAAACCGGAAGTACGCGAAATCGCTGCTGAAATGGATTTGGTAACCGCTGAAAAGAAAGATTCTCAAGGATTATGTTTTATCGGAAAAGTACGTTTACCGGAGTTTTTGCAACAAAAATTGCAGCCTAAAGAAGGTATAATTGTTCAGATTGATAAAAATGATCCAATTTATGCTGTCGAAAAACCAGTTGGAGCTTCGTTAGTAGAAGAATTGAAATTAGAAGCTAAAAAGCGTGATTACCTTCCAACGATGGGTAAAGTAGTTGGTAAACATCAAGGGGCGCATTATTTTACTACAGGACAACGAAAAGGATTGAATGTAGGCGGAACAACAGATCCGTTATTTATTATTGCTACAGACGTTGAAACCAATACCATTTATACCGGTTTAACAAGTCTGCATCCTGGTTTGTTTAAAAAAGCTTTATTTATCGAAAAATCCGAAGTACACTGGATTCGTACTGATATGACTTTAAAAGTGGGTGAAACTATGGTAGTAATGGCGAGAATTCGTTACCGCCAGCCTTTGCAAAAAGCAACTTTACACCAGTTTGAAGACGGAATGTACATTCAGTTTGATGAACCGCAATCGGCAATTACCGAAGGTCAGTTTGCAGCCTGGTATTTAGATAATGAATTAGTTGGTTCTGGAGTAATTTCTTAGCTTTATACTTTTTACAAAGGTTTTGCCTTTTGAAAAAGTAAACTATGAAGTCTTATTTTTCGTTTCTTTTATTGGTATTTTCTTCTGTGATGTTTTCGCAAAAATATGTATGGGTTTATTTTAAAGACAAACCGAATGCACAAACTTATTTTGATGTTTCGTTAAAGATGCTTTTCGTATGTGTGTTAGAGCGCACAACCAATCAAAACATACCTTTAGATTTGAAATCAATATCATTTGTAGATAAAGTAGTTTTTGCAGATAAAACGCTAAATAAAACTTCTAATAAGGTTATGGATAGTCATGTTTAAAAAGTAAATTCTATTTTTATACTTTTGATGCTGATCGCGTGCACAAAACAGGAAAGATAATCAACAATAATAGCATTTTTGATGAATAAAATCACAAAACTTTTTAATATAAAATATCCAATTATTCAAGGCGGAATGATTTGGAACAGTGGTTACAAATTGGCTTCTGCGGTAAGTAATGCCGGAGGACTGGGACTTATTGGTGCAGGATCAATGTACCCGGAAGTATTGCGGGAACATATCCAGAAATGTAAAAAAGCGACTGATAAACCTTTTGGGGTTAACATCCCGATGTTGTATCCTAATATCGAAGAGATCATGAATATTGTGATTGATGAAGGGGTGAAAATCGTTTTTACATCAGCGGGAAATCCTAAAACATGGACTTCTTTTTTAAAAGAAAAAGGAATTACGGTTGTACATGTGGTAAGCAGCAGTGTTTTTGCTTTAAAAGCGCAAGAAGCCGGAGTCGATGCAATTGTGGCCGAAGGTTTTGAAGCGGGAGGACATAACGGACGTGATGAAACGACAACACTGACTTTGATCCCAATGGTGAAAGAAAAGATTCAGATCCCGATTATTGCCGCTGGCGGAATTGCAACAGGACGCGGAATGCTTGCTGCAATGATTCTTGGCGCAGATGGTGTTCAGGTTGGAAGCCGTTTTGCAGCATCTCTGGAATCCTCTTCGCATGATAATTTTAAACAAAAAATTGTTGATGTAAAAGAAGGTGATACGCAATTGACATTGAAAGAATTGGCTCCCGTGCGCCTGATTAAAAATAAGTTCTACAATGACGTTCAGGATTTATATGAAAAATGTCCTTCAAAAGAAGATTTAGTACAACTTTTAGGCAGGGCAAGAGCTAAAAAAGGAATGTTTGAAGGAGATCTTGAAGAAGGTGAACTCGAAATTGGGCAAATTGCAGGATTAATCCATGAAATTTTGCCAGTAAAGCAAATTGTTCAAGAAATGATGACCGATTTTGAAATTGCTTGTCAGGAAAAGTCTAAATTTGAGTTTTAATTATCTGCATCAATAGTATATGAATTCTCTACGTACCTACTTACTAGTATTTTTTTTAGGACTTGGTTTGCACCAAAGTTATAGCCAGACTTATCAATTTAAAACATCAGGTTTTAGTGTTTTAGAAAAAAATGAAAGAGGAAAATGGGGCGAATGGTCGAACCTTGATTTAGTCAAGCTATCGGTAATTCTGGATACCAATAAACACAGAATTGTAGTGTACTCGCAGGAAATACAGCTTTTTAATATTCAGGATTATATCGAACGCGAAGAAAATGATACAGATATCGTGTACTCTTTTATGTGCAAGGACAATGATGGCAAAGAATGTAAACTATCTATAATTACTCGTAAAAAGCAAGACTATCGCAAACAACTTTATATTAATTATGACGATCATATTATTTTATATAATATTTTTAGTGTTTAGATAAACAAGAAGTATAAACTTTTAATAAACTCAAAATAAATGAAAAAAATACTTTGTCTGTTAACTGTTTTATTAATGTCATTTTCAACTATAAATGAAGAACCTGTTGAAAGAATAGGAGTGAAAGGACCAATTAATTCAATAAAACAAAATTTTCGTTAGCATGGACTGCGCATCCAAAGGATAATTATTATGCTCAGGAATATCTTCCGAAAAATGAAACTATAGAGCATTTTAATCAATTGCTTACCATTCACGTTTTTGTCACGGATCTTTCTGTTGATGATGCCATAAATCAAAAAGCGAGTTGACTAAGAGAAAAGAAACAGATAAAGTTTCTAATTTTAGTGTTATGAAAAGTCCTGACGGAAAAGAAAGTATTTTAGATTGCTTATTAAGTTCGGGAAATAACGATAAAATTGATATTGTCGAATTTATAATTTATCGCTACAAACAAATAGATTTAAAAAATAATAAAAAAGCATTGCTCATTTATGCTTATTCAAAAAGAAGTTATGACGATAAAATAACATCATTTCTTGAGAACTTGAAAAACGAAAGAACAGATTTATTAAATGTTATGACGTCAAAAGAATTACCTAAAATAGCGATTAAGGAATAATAACTAACCCGAGAGATTGGAAATTGTCGGGTTAGTTATATAAAAACTTAGCGGCTTAGTAACTCAGAATCTCAGAAACTTTTAAGAATCAATATCCTTAATAAAATCATCATACTCCAGGTAAAACATTTCCAGCGCATTCATTTTTTCGAAAAAGAAATCAAAAATAGTATCCCAGTTATTGCGGTTGCTAAAACCTACACCTTGTATTTCTGTCCAGATGCGGCTAATGGTTTTACCACTTTCGAGCGTATAGTTTTTTTCGAAAACCAAATCTTTAATAAACTCCTCTTCCAGAATATTTTTTAAAGCTTCTAATTTTTCAAAATAAGCATTTCGTTTTTCATCGCTTCGTTGTTCGATATCAATTAAAACCTGTGCTTTTTTATTGTCTACGTAGAATTTAAAAGAGAAGTCCTTGATCTTCGTGTCATAAAGAACCCATTTGCGTGGATATTTTTCGGCGAAAGCCACCCAAAATTCTCTTTTTATTTTTTGTGATTCTTCTTTACTGTACATTTTTATGGCTTTGGCTTTAGAAAGCTTGTAGATACGCGTTTTCTAAACTATATTTATATTGTATTTATTTGAAAGTACAAAAATAAACTTTGATTATGGATTTTCAAGATTTTTTGCAATATGTTCCTAATTTAATTCCGGTTGAACTCCCGGCAGTTGCGGCACATATAAAAATGGCTCCAAAAGAACGCATTGAAGCTTTGAAAAATCTGGATTTAAAAATAGAAAATCCCAGAATTGCTGCTGTCATGATGTTGTTTTATCCAAAAGACGGGAAAGCCCATTTGGTTTTAATAGTCCGTAATGCTTACAACGGTGTCCATTCGTCGCAAATTGCTTTCCCGGGAGGAAAGTATGAAACTACAGATGCTGATTATGAAGAAACAGCTCTTAGAGAAACACATGAAGAAGTTGGAGTTCCTCCTGAAAAAATAAAAGTCATCAAACATTTTACTCCAATGTATATTCCGCCGAGTAATTTTTTGGTACATCCGTATTTAGGAATTTCAAAAGAAGAACTTTCATTTTATCCTGATATTAGAGAGGTGGCTGATATTATAGAGCTGCCGCTTTCTGTTTTTTTAGATGATGAAATTATTGTCGAAGCCACATTATCAACTTCTTACGCTAATAATATTCTGGTTCCGGCATTTAATATTAAAAATCACATTGTTTGGGGCGCGACTGCCATGATTTTAAGCGAATTGAGAGATGTTTTGAAAACAACTTTTGAAGGAAAATCATAAAAGCAAAAAAATAACAATTTGATATTCATTATAATAACAATTTCTTTCCCAAATTGCTTTATAGTACGGCTAAAAGAATAATTTTTGTATGTTTGCGTCATAACAAAAAATACAATACACAGCTATGGGATTGTTTAAACGAAATCCTTTTGGACATATATTATTCATTAAGAAATGGTTAATCCGTATTTTAGGCGCCATGACTCATAGAAGATACAGAGGTTTTAATGAATTACAGATTGAAGGATCTGAAATTATTAAAACACTTCCGGATACTAATGTTTTGTTTATATCAAATCATCAGACTTATTTTGCTGATGTTGTTGCTATGTTTCATGTGTTTAACGCAAGTTTAAGCGGACGTCAGGATACTATTAAGAATATTGGATACTTGTGGCAGCCAAAAATGAATATTTATTATGTAGCGGCAAAAGAAACCATGCAGGCAGGTTTGTTGCCAAGAATTTTAGCTTATGTTGGTGCCATTACCGTTGAAAGAACATGGCGTGCAAAAGGTGTTGATGTTACAGAAAAAAGGGACGTGAACCCAAATGATACAGAAAATATTAGAATTGCGCTTGAAGACGGTTGGGTAATTACGTTTCCGCAGGGAACTACAAAGTCTTTCAAACCAGTTCGTAAGGGGACAGCACATATTATTAAACAACATAAACCAATTGTAATTCCTATTGTTATTGACGGTTTCCGCCGTTCATTTGATAAAAAAGGATTACGAATGAAGAAAAAAGGAATTCTGCAATCTTTTATTATCAAAGAACCTCTTGATATTGATTATGAAAACGATACCATCGAAGAAATCGTCGAAAAAGTAGAATATGCTATAGAACAGCATCCATCATTCCTGAAAGTTATTCCAGCCGAAGAAATCAAAGTAGAGGAAGAACTTAATAAATTAAGAAGATGGGAGTATTAGATTTAAAAATTAAAAAAGCTTAAGTTTTAAGTTTTATGTTTCAGGTTTTTCTAATTCGTATTTGAAAAAACAAATGCATTCCCAATATTCTCATGGTTTTATGACTTGATAAGAAAATCTCTGAACCTTCGCTACTTGAGCCTTGCCTTCTTTTTAAAAATCAATTTTCTTTAATTCTTTATAATTAGCATACAATCTGCGTAATAAAGTTCCGTACAGTAATCTGTAAAAGCACCAGAAGATCCCAAAGAAACCTAGTATTATCAGAATTAAAATTCCCGCTGATACAAGCATTGTTTTTCCGTTGGCAGCTAATTTTTCTCTTAAAAATGCCATATCAGGATTGTAGACAAAACCAACAAAGAAACTTAAGATGGTAGATACTATAATCATTCCTAAATTGTACCATACATAATATTGTACCGTTTTTCGGGTTTTTAAAATAGCGCCCATCAACGATTTTGTAGCTACAGTAGTCGAAATAGTTCTGTAATTTTTATAAAAAACAAAAATAAAAATCAGTACAACGATATAATTGATATAGGTTAAATACTCCAGGATTAATACAATTTCAGGATGATTCATTTTTTTCAAAACATCATCCGTATTAATGAATAAATTTGAAAATGTCCAAAGTAAAACCTCTAAAATGCTAATAATCAAAATCCATCTTACAATAGAAGATGATTTTTTATGTATCATTTTATAGATGTCCTTTTCAGAAATTTGTTCGAAAGAATTTTCATTCTTTTTCCAGTCTTTTTTTAGTAAATCCAGTTCTTTCATAATAATTTTTAAGGATTTAGTATTTTTTTAAGTTTCCCTTTAATTCTGTTCATTTTCACACGTGCATTCACTTCGCTGATCCCTAAGGTTTCAGCTATTTCCTGATAATCTTTGTCTTCTAAATACATAAAAACTAATGCTTTTTCGATGTCATTAAGCTGATAAACGGCTTTGTACATCAATTTTATCTGTTCTTCTTCTTCATAATTGTAATCAACATCTTTTACAAAATGCTGATGACTTTCATACTCAACGGTTGATATGGTTCGTTTGGTTTTTCGATATAAGGTAATCGCAGTATTTAATGCGACACGATACGTCCAGGTCGAAAATTTACTATCGCCCCTAAATTTAGGATAAGCTTTCCATAACTGAATGGTGATTTCCTGAAACAAGTCTTTGTGAGCATCTTCGCCAGCAGTATATAATCTACAAATCTTGTGGATTATATTCTGATTTGCCTGCAATTGCACAACAAATGACTGTTCTAGATTTTCGCTCATAATGTATTAGTAGTAATCAAAGCTATTTTGTTACACGGTGAAATTAAAAAAAAATAGTATTAAAATAAATTTTTAGGTAAAATCTTAAAAAAGTTTCATTTCTTTCCAACCTTTTATAATAGATAACACTCTATATATAAAACGGCCTATATATGAAAAAACTATTACTCTTTCTTTTTGTATCTGCAATTGGTTACTCACAATCTATTTACAGAGGAAATGTGAGCGAAAAAGGAATGCCAATTCCCGGTGTTACTATTTGTGTATTTAACAGTAAGAGATGCACAACATCTGATTTTGATGGAAATTATGCTATTGAAGCAAAAGTTGGCGATCAGCTGCAGCTTTCATTTATAGGTATGAAAACAAAAGTGATTAGGATAAACAATACCAACTTGTTAGAAAATGATGAGTATGTAAATCAGATTGTAAGCGGAGATTATATTGAAAAATTGAAGAAAGGGAATGATTCTTTAAAAATATCAAAATCCTCAGGAAATTTTGAATTCAATCTTGCCAGTGGGATCGAACATTATGATATAATGAAGATTAGCAGAAATAATGATGGTTTCTACGAACTAAAAAATAGGGATCAATATCATAAATTAGCTTTTGAAGTAAGTAATGAATTTATTTTGTCAACACCAATCCGTCTGCCTAAATATCAGAAAACTTATGCGCAGGGAAGAAGTTTAAATGGAGAATTAGCCTATCAGTCACCACTAACAAATGAAATTTTCAGTTGGGGACCCAATGTCAATTCGTTGCAATACTCACAAAATAGTTCTCAATGCTACCCTCAGGGAGATATTGTAAACAGAACTTCTGCGGGAGCAAATCAATTACAGCTTTTTGATCCCAATAATTTTTACCAAAATACAGAGGATAATAAATTTTCATTTCTTGCTCAGATTGAAAGTCCAAAGGGTAATTTCTTAAAAATAAATTTTGGTTATAAAACAGGCAACATCATAATTCCAGCAACGCGGAATAATGAAATTACGACATCTTTAAAATATTTCAGAAATATTACTAAGTACAGTAAAATCGAAGCGCTTTTGTCGTACAATGATTTCGAAAATAATTTCTCTAATGCAAATTTTGGAATAAATAAAGTTGTTTTTGCAAATGCTGTTACCCCAATTCATTTCGATAATAAATGGGGCTCAACGTTAGAAAGTGGTTTACAGCGCAGTTATACGGCGCTTGAAAACAATCCATATTATGTGATAGCTAATAATTTAGATACAAATAAAAGCAAAGTACTTTCGTTCAATTTTAATCAGGTTTATTCTAAAGACAGAAATCAGAATGCAGTAAATGCAAGTTTTCAGTCTTCGGAAATTAAAAACACAAACGGACAGAATTTTTATTTTGCAGAAATAACAGCTCCAAACTTCGATAAAAGAATTGAAAAATTTAAGAACGCTTCAGTTTCAGATGCATTCAAACGTATTTTTAATAATTGGGCATTTATAGAATCAAAAATCGATTTTAGGTTTCAGGATAGAAAATTAGAAAGAAATTATTTTAGCGGATTTGCATCGCAGGAAGATTTTCCTGACCATGCAGCAAATCAAATTAAACTGAATGTACCTCAGGAAAGATTTGAAGTTTTATCGAATGTAAATGGTTCTTATACTTTTACTAATGTATTTTCTACTTATAGCCAGCTTGTGGTAAAAGGCAGTTCGGGTCTAAATTATTCATCAACAGTAAAAAGCCGTTTCATGTCAAATTATTTGGCTACAGTTGAGTTGAGAAGATTTTTCAATGAAGAACTTTGGCTTACAATCAGTCACGGTTATAATGAGACAGAACCTTCATTACAAAATAATAATTTGAATTTTAATTCTTTGCAATACCACGTGAATCAATTCAAACAACTTCAGAATAATTTAGAATTAATTACCCGAAAAGATGGGATTGCTACAAATGAAAATATGACCAGTCTGGATTTAAACTACAGACTAAGTTATTTTTGGAATCTTACTATGAATTATTACCATAAAAAAGTGAATAATTTATATACACCTGTTTTTAATCAGAACTCAATAAGCTGGTCTCCGGATGTTAATTACAAACAGAACGGAATTGAATTTGCAATCGAGAGAATGAGCTATTTGGGAAGGGATTTTAAATATGGTTTCAATCTGAATTTTACTTATTACAAAAATGAAGTAACAGGTTTAAATAACAGTCAAGCCAGAATTCCTTTTGCGGGTTTTGCAGACGTCAATAAAAATTATATCGTGGGACAGTCTCTGGGAGTTATTGTTGGGAGTAGTTATTTAAGAGACAATAATCAGAATATAATTATTGACGAATTAGGTTTTCCGGTTAAGGATTCGAATTCAAAGATTTTAGGAGATCCGAATCCTGATTTTGTCGTAGGTTTTTTTAATTCTTTCCAATATAAAAATTTTTTATTGCAGGTTTCTTTTGACTGGAGTCAGGGCGGCCAACTCTGGAACGGAACTCAGCAAACTTTAAACTATTACGGAAAATCTGAATTGACAGAAAGTCAGCGCAATGTTACTAATTACGTTTTTAACGGAGTTACAGAATCAGGCGCTGCAAATACAAAAGCAGTTTCTTTTTATGATACCAATCTTCCGGTCGAACAAAATCGCTGGACAAGGTATGGCGTCGATGGCGTGGCCGAAGATGCAATTGAAGACGCAACGTATTTTAGGCTGAGCAATATTAATTTGTCGTATTCAAAAGATTTCCGCGAAGACAATGTGAATAAATTCAGTTTCAAGATTTCAGTTTTTGTGAATAATGCTTTTATAATGGCAAAAAGTAAGTCGGCTTTCAGTAGTAATTCGATGTTTAATTCTATCGATACAACTGGTTTCGATTATTTTAACACGCCAATGATGAGAAGTTTTGGTTCCTCTTTAACAATTAAATTTTAAAACGATGAAAAATATAAAATATATATTGTTTTTGCTGATATCCCAAGCTTTAGTGGCACAAAATATCGAAAGTGACTGGAATACAGTTTATAAAAAGTCAATTACAGAAAAAGTATATCTGCAGTTAAATAATGTGCTGTATACGCCTGGAGAAATTATTTATTTTAAAGGATACATTGCAGAAAGTGATAATAAACCCACTTCTTTGAGCGATTATCTTTATGTTGATTTATTTGATAGTGCTAATAAAAAAATAGCGAGCCAAACGTACAGCGTAGAAAACGGAAGCGCTTCCGGCTCGTATAAAATTCCTGAAAATGGAGCTTCAGGAATGTATAAAATAAAAGCGTATACCAATATTCAGAATCAGATTGGAGAGAATATTTTCGAGAAAACATTTTTCATCCAAAAAGTAGTTTCTCCCAGAATTTTAATGACGCTGGATTTTAGAAAAAAAGCATATGGAAAAGGGGAATCTTGTAAAGCTGATTTTGTGCTGAAAAATTTAGAAAACCTGCCAATAAGAAATTATGCTTTTAAATATGACATTTTTATCGCGGGTAAAAAAATAGATTCACTTCAGGGAAAAACAGACTCTGAAGGAAAAGCGCTTATTACTTTTAAGCTTCCGGCGGATTTAAAATTAAATGACGGAATCTTAAATGTGATGTTGGATTACGATAATTTTAAGGAATCGGTAACAAGGTCAATTCCTATCAATTTGAATTTTGTTGATTTGCAGTTTTTACCTGAAAGTGGAAATTTTATTTTGAACGAAGCATCTTCCTTGTTTTTTATTGCAAAAAATGAATTTGGACTTCCAATGGATCTCGCGGGTTTTATTGAAGATGAAAAGGGGAATAAAATTAAAGATTTTAAGAGCATTCATGACGGAATGGGAAATGTTGTTCTGAAAACAGAAGAAAACAAAAGATATTTTGCCGTAATAACTTCGCCATTTAAGTCTGAGGAAAAAATAGCTTTGCCTGTGGCAGAAAAAAACCTCTTTGTAATAAACGCCCAAAAGAAACCGGAAAATGTTGCATTGAATATTTATGCACCCACTACAATAGATGCAAAAATTTTAGTTAGAAATACAAACAAAATTCATAAAACTATTAAGCTGAGTCTCAAACAAGGATGGAATTCAGTAGATATCAAAACAAACGATTTTCCTGTTGGGATTCAATCTTTCTCGTTATTGGTTGCCAATAAAATTGTGGCAGAAAGATTAGTTTTTTTGAATTATGATGACGGATTAAAAATCGAAATTAAAACAGATAAAGAAAGCTATTTGCCAAGAGAAAAAGTAAAAGTTTCAATTTTGACAAAAGATAAAAATAATGCTCCAATAGCTTCAAATATTTCTGTGGCGGTAGTCGATACAAAACTGCTGACTTATATAGATGACAAACAGGATAATATCTTATCATGGCTGTATCTTGGTTTTGAGTTGAAGGGAAAAATTCATGAACCGAGGTTTTATTTTGATGATACTAAAAAACGTGAAGAAAGAGAAGAGGCAATAGATTTGCTTTTGAATACGCACGGCTGGAGAAAATACGATCAAAGTAATCTTCAAAAAATGCTGTCAGAAACAAAAAACATAGCACCTGAAAAAAGTGACGTAATAGAAGGATTTGTTTTAAATCAAAAAAATAAACCTGTTGCTGTAAGAGTATTGTATTTTACGGATAAAGGAAAAGTGTACGAAACAAAAAGCAATTCAAGTGGTTATTTTCAATTCAATAGAGTTCAGTTTTCTGATTTAGCGTGTTTAATCGCCGAAAGCAGAACCAAGCACAAATACACTATAAAAAACTCATTTTCAGATCAAAAAGAGTTTGCCAGAATGAAAGATACCCTTTCAAATAGTGTAAGTTATAATGTGGATTATGACTATAAAGAAAAAAAAGAAGCAATAAAAGGAGAAGAACAAATCGCAGGAAATTCAGTTTCTTTAGATTCTGAAAGTAATTCTTTGCAGGATGTTGTGGTTATGGGATACGGTATGTCGGCTAAAAAAATGATTACGAGTTCAGTCACTACAATTTATGCTCAGGAAATTTTGAATTCATTAAGTGGCCGCGCTTCCGGAATTCAAATTACGTCAGCGACAGGACAGGCGGGTGCCGCAGACAAAATAGTGATCAGAGGTTTAAGCTCCATTTATGGTAGCAGAGCCGGTGGTCAGCCTTTAATTGTAATTGATGGGATTCCGTATGTAAACAATGAAAATTCTTCTATACTGGGCAGTCTTCCCGCCAGTTCGATACAATCTGTAACTATTTTAAAAGATGCATCAGCAACGGCTATATATGGTTCCAGCGGAGCTTCCGGCGTTATTCTTGTAACTACAAAAAATAAATTATTCCAAAGCAATAAGATTTTAGGAAAAAAATACAATTATACTTTTCAGAATATTAACAGATCAGGGTCTAAAATGCTCAACGAAGCGGAGAGATTTTATTCGCCAAAATATAAAACCACAATTGTAGAAGAGAAAACAGATTTTAGAAGCTGTATTTACTGGAATTCTGTTGTGCAAACCAATAATAAGGGCGAAGCAAATTTTGAATTTCATACTTCTGATGATAATACCTCATTCAAAGTTTTGGCAGAAGGAACTTCTTATAAAGGAGATTTGGGGAAAGCAGAAGCTGTTTTTTCTGTAAAAGAATTAATTCAGACCGATGTGAAAATTCCGGTTTATGCTTCGCAGGATGATGTAATTTCGATTCCAATTTGGTTAAAAAATAATTCGGTAAACAATTTAAAATTAGAATATAAGGTAGAGTTTAATAAGCAAAATGTTAAGTTGCAGGATGCTGTTGCTGACTTACAGCCAAATGAATCAAAAATAATTTATGTTTCATTATTGGCGAATACAGTTGGAGAAAAACTTCCGTTGGAAATCGTTTTAACAGCGGAAAATTATAAAACCAAAATCAAAAAAACGGTCGATATATACGCAAAAGGATTTCCTATGAATGTTGATATTTCAGGATCCGGATCTCAGGGAAAAGATTTTGTAATTACTGAACCGATTCCGGGCTCAATTCAAGCGGGATTCAAGTTATTCTACAATCCGTTTTCTTCTATTTTTGATGGTTTAGAGGGTATGTTGCGAGAACCTTCAGGATGTTTTGAGCAGGTTTCTTCTACCAATTATCCAAATATTATGGCAATGCAGCTGTTGAAGTTTAAAAATTCTTCGCCCCAATTTAAAGAGAAAGCCCTCAGATTCTTAGAGAATGGTTATCAAAAGCTTAAAAATTATGAATCAAAAGAAGGCGGCTTTGAGTGGTACGGTGGAAATCCGGGTAATGAGGCGCTGACAGCATATGGTTTACTGCAATTTTATGAAATGAAGGAATTTATAAATATTGATCAAAAATTAATTCAGAGATCGATGGCCTGGATGAATTCCAGAAAAGACAGTAAAGGAGGTTTTAAACAAAATCCAGCGAAATATGGTTTTTCCGGAATCAAATACGAAGTAAATAATGCTTACATTGTTTATGTATTATCAGAAATAGGAGATACTGATATCGAAATACAGTATCAAACAGCCTTGCGGGAAGCCTTAAAAAGCAATGATTTATATCGAATGAACCTGATGGCTTTAGCTTCTTTTAACCTTAAAAAAATACAAGAATACAAACAGTTAATGCTGCTGATAAATGCAGTAATTAAAAAAACAGCATTTAAAGATGTAAAAGCAGAACAATCAGTGATACATAGTTCCGGGAAATCTATGAATACAGAAATTGTTTCACTTTATGCACTTGCTCTATTGAAAGAAAAACAAATTACAAAAGAAGTCTCAGATGCTTTAGAGTATATTCACTCGTTAAAAAGTACATACGGTTTTGGTTCAACGCAAGCAACTGCTTTGGCTTTAAAATGCATTACAGAATATGCCAAGATTACTGCTAAAGCTAATGATGAAATTATAGAGGACGCGGTTATGAACTTGAACAATGAGTCGTTTAGATTAGTCCAAAAAGACAATGAAGGAAATGTAATTCTAAAAGATTTAAAAATCAATAAAGGAAATAATAACTTTTCGATTCAGATTCCGGAAAAGAGTAAAATTCCGTATTTGTTTTATGTACAGTATCAGACCTATAAACCTAACAATTCAAAAGAATGCAAGTTAGTGCTCAAAACAAAAATATTGAGTAATAAGGTAAAGACAAGCGAAACCGTAAGACTGGAGATTGAAATTGAAAATAAGAGCCCAGGGCAGGTTTCAAATCCCATTGCCAGAATTGGGATTCCCGGCGGATCAACTCCGGAACCTTGGCAACTAAAAGAACTTATTGAAAAAAATGTGGTTGATTATTATGAGATTTTCGGAAATGAACTGGTACTTTATTTTAGAAAATTAAACGCCAAAGAAAACAGAAAAGTCAACATTGACTTAAAAGCAATTGTTCCCGGGAATTATAAAGCAGTAGCATCGTCAGCTTATTTGTATTATGAAAATGAATACAAAAACTGGAACCAAGGTTTGGAAGTTGAAGTGTTGCCGTAATTTTCTTTTATTTATCCTGACAGGTTTCAAAAACCTGTTAGGTATTTAGTTTGGTGAACTTAGGTTGAAAGAATATTATAAATCTTTGTCTTTATAATAATTCACCATCAAGTCAACAAATTTGCTATAGCCTTCCATACCATCTTTTTGATTGTTTGTTTTTAAGAAATTATCATAGAAAATATGAAAGCCTTTATCAATAAAAGTATCATATTGTTTCCAGAAATCCTGACTTTCCTGATAGTTTTTTAGGATACCAATATGAACGGTTTTCTTTAATTGGGTGAATGTCTTTTCGTCTTTTGCTTGCCAAATCCCTAAGCAATAGCGAAGGGCAAAACTGTATCCGGAATACTGATAGTATAAATTTTGATTTTTTACAGTAGCCAGAACACCAATAAAATTGCATTCGCTTTCGCTGGCATAACCCATTTGATGTGCCATTTCGTGGCAGCTCGTAACAGGAAAATTGTACATGGGTAATAAATCATTAACCTGAGCTTCGTTTGTAAAAGGATTGAGATAACCACCAAAACCCATATAGGTCAGAGGCAGGCTAAAAAGTGATTTTTTGATGCTTATTATTTCGTATTTAAAGTAAGGATATTCGTTTGCCAGATTTTCATAACCACTTAAATTCATCTGGAAAGCCTGATTTTGAGAATAGGGAAAAACTATTTTAGAACTGTCTTTTTTTGTAATCTGAAACTGAATTTCGTTTGTTTTTGCAATTAGTTTTTTGGTAAAAGTTAGCAATTCAGCGTCAGTATATTCTCTTTGGATTTCCATTTTTTCAAAAAGTGGTTCCCTGTAATAATTGAATGCCCAAAGTAAATGGAAGAAAAAATAAAATATAGAAAGGACACTAAGGGCTTTTAAAAGATTGTCTTTCCATTGTGATTTCCATGTTTTTCTTATTTTCCAAATCCATCGAATCAAGAACAAAATCAAAATAGAATAGATGTAGTCTCCCACTGAAAATGGAATTTTGCCCAAAACGATTCTTGAAAAATGTGAGGTTTTAATATACAATCCGTTACTGTAAAAGCGTTCTGTGAATTCCGGAAAATACGGAAGAATCTTTAAAAGGATGATTTGTAAGAGAAGTAATAATGGTAAAATATATTTTGATTTCACAATTTTAATTTTGGATAGGTAAATATAAATACAATTAAAAAGAGTTAGCCACGAATTCCACGAATTTTCACGAATTGATGATTTTTTTCTTAGGTTACAAAATAGTAATGATTCGTGTTATCCAGTTTTACTGACATTATAACTTGTGCTAATTAGTGAAATTCGCGGCAGAAAAATTTAAGCACTTTACCCATAAAACGAGTTTAAACTTTGTAACTTTGGAGCTCTTAATTGTTAAACTTCAAACAAAATATAATGAGTCAGGAAATAAGAAATCTGGAGCCTAAAGCGCTATGGAATAAGTTTGCAGATTTAAATGCAGTTCCACGTCCGTCAAAGAAAGAAGAACGCGTGATCGAGTTTATGAAAAACTTTGGAAACAGCTTAGGTTTAGAAACTTTTGAAGACGATATTCGAAATGTAATTATCAGAAAACCGGCAACTCCGGGAATGGAAAACCGTAAAGCAATTGTTATGCAGGGGCATCTGGATATGGTGCACCAAAAAAATGCTGATACTGTTTTTGATTTTGATAGTCAGGGAATCGACATGTATGTTGATGGAGACTGGGTTCGTGCCCGTGGTACAACGCTTGGTGCTGATAATGGATTAGGAGTAGCTACAATTATGGCTGTTTTAGAAAGTAAAGACATTCCGCATCCTGCAATCGAAGCCTTGTTTACAATTGATGAGGAAACGGGAATGACCGGAGCTTTAAATCTAAAAAGAGGAATTCTTCAAGGTCAGATTCTTTTGAATTTAGATACTGAAGAAGATGATGAAATTGATATTGGTTGTGCTGGTGGAATTGATGTAACGGCTACAAGAGCATATAATGAAGAAGAAGTTCCGGAAGGTTCAGTTGGGCATATTATTACCGTAAAAGGTCTAAAAGGTGGTCATTCAGGAATGGATATTCACAAAGGTTTAGGAAACGCGAATAAAATCATGAACCGTTTGTTGTTTGATGCTTTTGAAAACTTTGGTTTGCAGGTAGCAGAGATCAATGGAGGAAGTTTAAGAAATGCAATTCCGAGAGAAAGTGTTGCAAAAGTAATTATTTCTGAAATGTTTGATGAAGCGTATATTTTTGATATGCAGGAAATCATCAATGATATAAAAACTGAATATAAAACGACTGAGCCAAACTTATCTATTGATATCGTAAAATGCGATACGCCTTCAAAAGTAATGGATTTAGGTGTTCAGGAAGGAATTATTCGTGCTGTTTATGCTGCTCACAATGGTGTTTACAGAATGAGTGCTGATATGGCTGACCTGGTAGAAACTTCAAATAATATTGCAAGAGTTATCGTAAAAGATGGTGAAATATCTATTGGATGTTTAACACGTTCTTCTGTTGAAACTTCTAAATTTGATTTGGCTAATGCGTTGCGTTCAGCTTTTGAATTGGTAGGTTGCGAAGTAGAACTTTCTGGTTCTTATCCGGGATGGACGCCAAATGTAAACTCTGAAATATTAGATACTTTGGTAGGAATCTACGAGAAACAAAACAACGAAAAACCTAAAGTAGTGGCTTGTCACGCTGGTTTAGAATGTGGAATTCTGGGAACAAATTATCCTGAAATGGATATGATTTCTTTTGGACCAACAATTCACGGTGCACATTCTCCGGATGAAAGAGCAAGTATTTCTTCGGCTCAAAAATATTGGAAATTTATATTAGAAATTCTTTCTAATATTCCGGTTAAATAGTCACAGTATTCAGTCGCAGTCTCAGTATTCAGTTTCAAAGAACTGTAAACTGAGACTGTAAACTGAGACTGAAAACTAATCTCTTTTAGGAGCATTTTTCTTTTCTCTCTTTTCTTCTTTTTTTTCTTTAGCCGTTTTTAACGGTTCTTTTTTTGCTGTTTTCTTAGCATCCTGACTCTTTGCCATAATATTTCAATTTAGATAGTTAACTTATTTTTAAAGTAAATATAGGTTCTATTTTTGAGTTTATATTAATTATTTTGTTGATATACCTCAATAGAATCTTTTTCAAGTCTTGTTTTTAGCCACATTTTCATTTTTTGTTTCATCTCTAAATCAACTTTTTTCTTGCTCTGAAAAAGAATAACGGGAATAATTTTTGATTTATTTGTTTCGCTTTCTACAGTATAATTTCCAATGGTAAGAGAGGTAACGGCAGGAAAAAGTATTTTAGCTTCATTGCTAATCTGGTTGTTATTGAATTGATATTGGGCCAATTGATTCCGTAAATTATTTATTAAAATATCCTTTTGATCGACAACACTTTGGTTATTGTTGATTTGATCCATAATGTCTTTTCTTAAATTAACAGTATCCTGCCTGATAATTAATTTTGTGTTTGGAAGATTGTAGTTTACCAGTTTTTTATTAAGATTGATGATCTCAGTATCACTAAATTTTTTCGCTAAAAAGGCCAATTCAATTCTTTTGGGATCAGTATTGTATCTTATTTTTTTATAAATAATGGGATAATCATTGTCCAGGAATTCTTTCTGGATGAAAATTTCTGTTCTTGAATTATAATTTTTTTGAACATATAACTGGTAAGCAAAATATATACTGGGAACAATTAAAAGTAAAATAAGAATTGTAATACCATATTTCACCCTTTTCTGATGTCTTAAATCCAGTTGTTGTGCAATTGGATAATTCAAATATTTTACAATCACAAAAGTAGCAATACAAATAAACACACAATTGATAGTATAAAGATATAGCGCGCCAAAAAAATAGAGATAATTGCCAAGAGCCAAACCATAACCAGCCGTACAAAGTGGCGGCATCAATGCAGTTGCGATAGCTACGCCGGGAATTGGATTTCCTTTTTCTACACGTGTTACGGCTATTACACCAACTAAGCCTCCAAAAAACGCAATTAAAATATCGTAAATATTTGGAGAAGTTCTGGCTAATAATTCAGATTGTGCTTCCTTAAAAGGGCTAATATAGAAATATAAAGTAGAAGTAGCCAGACTTACTAGTGTTGCGATCAACAGATTTTTTATTGATTTTTTTAAAAGCTCAAAATCATACATTCCTAGTCCAAAACCGGCGCCAACAATTGGTCCCATTAAAGGAGAAATTAGCATTGCACCAATAATTACAGCTGTCGAATTAACATTTAAACCTACGGATGCTATAATAATAGCACAAGCCAAAATCCATATATTTGAGCCTCTGAACGATATAGCGCCTGTTATATTTTCGATAACTGATTTTTTATTCTCTTCGCCTTTGTGAAGATCAATAAAATTTAAAACTTTTTGAGTTATATCCTTCATGAGCTTATAATTGAGTTGAGATTGTAGATTAATTGGATAGGAGTATAGAAGTCTAATTTAATCAAAAAAAGCACTAAAACCTACCTTTGTAAGATAAAGTACTGCAAAAGGTAGGGTAAATTAATTCTATTGCTTTTTTAGAAAACAAAAAAATCCTCAATTTTAGAAATTGAGGATTTGAGTTGTAGTTATAAGATGTAACTTAATTTCGTTTTAGTACTTTATATTGTTCATAGCAACCGTTAATTGCATCCATAATCTGTAAATCATTTGCAGATTGTATAAAGGATTCAGAGTAATTACAACGTTGCAAAATTTCAGGAATTTCGTCTTTACTAACACCTAAAAGTACAGAAACAGTTTCACGGTCATATTTAGATTCCAGAAGATTTCGAACTGTATCATCCTTTCTCATTTCTTTTAATTTCTTGAGTTCCTTTGCATTTTTTCCAAAGAAACCATAAAGTACATCCGCAGGATTAAAAATAGATCCTAATACTTTTCCAAAGGCATTTGGAGAATATTCACCAGCTTCATAACCCTGGGTAAGACCTGAAATACTGTAACGGTAATTTTCTTTTGTTGGAATCAATTTTGAATCGACTTCAAGATATCCGGTTAAACTAAAAGGAGCAATGATCACTTCTTCAAGAGCAATTGCTTTTTCAGTAAGCTGTATTCTGGTCACTTTATTTTTTATCCAGTCATTTGTTACCCTAATTCTTAAAGATTGAAATCCTAAAATCGAAAAGTGAATAGTGTCATTTAATTGTACATCGATCTCAAAATATCCTTTAGCATCAGACTTTGCACCACGAACTTTGTTGGTGTTGATGATATTTACATTAGCAAGCGGTTGTTTAGTATTATCGTTGATAATGTAACCAGATACTCTTTGCGGTACTGTAGATTCAACATCTTGTGCAAAACTAATAGTAGTAGATAGTAGTGTAAAAAAGAAAACTGCGAAATATTTCATATCCTTATTTAAAGCACTAAAAGTACTAAATCAGGATTAAATATTTCGCAGTCTTCGAATATAATTATCAGAAAATTAACAAAGGTCGTAGTGGAGCTTTTAGTATTTAAATAAAATGAGATAAAGAAGATTTAGGTTACATAGTTTTGGATTCTAAATTTTTTTTATCGGGAATAACATTATTAAAGTAAAAAAAAATCCCAAATTCCAGTTGTATTTGGAATTTGGGATTTTGTATTTCAAGATATTAAAATATTAATCTCTTCTTGGTCTTCTTGGTCTTGGTGAATCACCAAAGCTTTCAGAACGTCTTGGAGCTCTGTCTGAACCACCTTCAGTTCTTGGAGCTGAATTTCTAAAGCCACCTTCTCTTGGAGCAGAATTTCTGTCGCTTCTGAAACCACCTTCTCTAGGAGCAGAGTTTCTGTCGCTTCTAAAACCTCCACCACCAGAACCTTCACGTCTTGGTCCGAAACTTCCTCCGGCAGAACCTTCTCTTCTTGGTCCGCCAGAACTTCTTCCACCGCCAGAACGTCCGTTATGGTCACGTCTTCCGCCACCATCATTTTTAGAAATTTCAACATTAATACGACGTCCTTCTAATTGTACGTTGTTTAATACTTCCATTACTTTGTCAGTATGCTCAGGATCAGTGTTAAAGAAAGAGAAACCTTCTTTTACGTCTACTTTGAAAACGTCATCACGACCTAAGTCTAATGTTTCTTTCAGGTAGTCCTTAAGTGTCATCCAGTCAAAATTATCTCTTGAACCAATGTTTACAAAATAACGAACTGCTCCGTTGTTATTGAATTCTCTTGGCTCAGAATCACTTCTTTCGCGTCTTTCAGAACCTGAAGACTGATTAGAAATGTCTCTGTTTTTCTTGTAGTAAGCAATAAAACGGTTAAATTCTACTGATACCATTTTCTTGATCAACTCTTCTTTAGATAAGCCTTCAAGAACATTGTTGATAGCTGGTAAATAGTTGTCAATTTCGTGATCAACCTCAGTATCTTTAATTTTGTTTGCTAAGTGCAATAGTTGAATCTCACAGATTTCGATTCCAGATGGGATAGTTTTTTCTTCAAACTTTTGTTTGATGATTCTTTCGATAGAAGAAATTTTACGCAACTCACTTTTTGTAACAATTACAATAGAAGTTCCTAATTTTCCAGCTCTACCGGTACGTCCGGAACGGTGATTGTAAGTTTCGATTTCGTCAGGTAATTGGTAGTTCACTACGTGAGTAATGTTATCTACGTCAATACCACGTGCAGCAACGTCAGTAGCAACAAGCATCTGAATTTGTCTTCCACGGAAAGACTTCATTACACCATCACGTTGCGCCTGAGATAAATCTCCGTGCAATGCAGCAGCGCTGTATCCATCTTCAATTAATTTTTCGGCAACAGCCTGTGTATCTCTTTTAGTACGACAGAAAACCACAGAGAAAATGTCTGGATTTGCATCGGCTAAACGTTTCAAAGCTTCGTAACGGTCACGTGCATTTACTAAGTAAAATTCGTGAGAAACGGTAGCTGAACCTGAGTTTTTAGCACCTACTGTAATTTCTAAAGGCTCGTGCATGAATTGTTTTGCAATTCTTGCAACCTCTTGTGGCATAGTTGCAGAGAACAACCATGTGCTTTTTTCGTCTGGAGAAGTTGAAAGAATGTTTACGATATCTTCGTAGAATCCCATGTTCAACATTTCGTCAGCCTCATCAAGAACACAATAGTTGATTTGAGAAATGTTTACCAATCCTCTGTTAATCATATCTTGCATTCTACCTGGAGTAGCCACAATAATTTGTGCTCCTCTTTTAATGTCTCTTGCTTGCTCTGTAATGCTAGCTCCACCGTAAACTGCTACCACATTAATACCTTTTTCGTATTTAGAGTAGTTTTTAATTTCGTTGGTAATCTGCAAACATAGTTCGCGTGTTGGAGATAAAATTAATGCTTGTGTATTTCTGTTGTTGGCATCAATTTTTTGAATTAGCGGAAAACCAAAAGCTGCCGTTTTCCCTGTCCCTGTCTGAGCCAACGCAACCATATCTGTGTCTTTTTCCAATAATAGGGGAATCGCTTTCTCCTGTACTTCGGTCGGATTTTCAAATCCTAGATCTAAAATCGCCTTCAGTAACGATTCACTCAATCCTAATTGTTCAAATTTGTTCATATGTATTTTTAAAATAGGGTGCAAAATTACTGTTAATTATTCAGATAAACTAATGCTATTTTAAGAATTATGTATTTGTTATGATTTGATTATCAAAAAGTTATGTTTAATGTAAAATCATTTTGTTGAGAAATTGAAGAATTTTCTGCAAAATTACGTCGTGAAATATAAAATTTAGACTTTAAAATGTTGTATTTAAAACAATTATTTGATTGTGTTCAGAAAATCAATTAGTTGATTAGTAGCTTTTGCACGATGGCTGATTTTATTCTTTATCTCTGAAGATATTTCGGCAAATGTTTCGTCGTAATTTTCTGGCTTAAAAATAGGATCATAACCAAAACCCTTATCTCCTTTTTTCTCCAGAACTATATGTCCTTTTGCGATTCCGGTAAATAAATGCTGTTCTCCTTTTATATTTAATGCGATAACGGTCTTAAACTGAGCACTGCGATCTTCCTTATTTGATAAAGAGTTTAGAAGTTTATCCATATTATCATCAGAATCGCGTTGTTCTCCTGCATATCTTGCTGAATATACGCCCGGTTCTCCATTTAAAGCTTTAACCTCTAAACCGGTATCATCTGCAAAACAATCATAACCAAATTTTTCAGTTACATAATTCGCCTTCAAAATTGCATTTCCTTCAATTGTGTCAGCAGTTTCAGGAATGTCTTCGTTACAGCCAATGTCTTCGAGACTTAATAATTGGATAGATCCTTTTAAGATACTTTGGATTTCTTTGATTTTATTAAGGTTGTTTGAGGCGAAAACCAGTTGCATAAGAATTTGTTTTTATCTGTTGTTGAATATATAAACACAAATTTAGAATTCTTATATTTGATATGTGACGAAAAATTAAAATAAATGAAGATTTCTTTACTATATAAAAAAATAACCCCTTTTGTTAAGCCTTACAGGAAAATGGTTATTGCGACTTTATTGCTAACTTTTCTGGGATCGTTTGCCGCTCAGGTCAATGCATTAATATTAAAGTATACAGTAGATTCAATTAGTAATTTAATGGTTGCTCACGAACCATTATCAAAAGGTTTTCATTTATTAGAGATTATTAGTATTGTTTTACTTTCTAAAGAATTGGTTTATTCAGTAGTGCAATTTGGTCAAAAGTTTTACGGCGAAAAATTGCGCATCTTCATAACCCGTGATATTTCGCAGGCAATAGTCGAAAAAATCTTAAGCTATCGAATGGAATTTTATACGTCTGGCGAAAATGAAAGCGGAAAACTTCAAACCAGAATAGATTTAGGAATAAGCAGTTTAACACGATTGGTCCAGAATTTTTTTATTGATATCCTGCCTTTGTTTGCAAATGCTTTTGTTGCATTGGCAATTATGTTCTATGCTAATGTATATGTAGGTTTGGTGAGTTTATGCATTATTCCCATTTATTTTTATATCAGTCAATTACAGGCAACTAAATTAAGTGGGTTTAGGCGAAGAATGCGTAATTATCGCGAGACAAAAAATAACGGAATCATTAGTTTGATTGAATCCATAACTGTGATTAAATCATTTGTGCGCGAGCCAATGGAAGCAGACCGACATAAGGATATTCAGTTTGAAATGACCGAAAATCAGTTAGCAACCAGAAAGACCAGTTTTATTTTTGAAAGTATTAAAGGTTTTGTAGAACAGATAGGAGTAGTAATTATCATTATTCTGACCGCGTATTTTGTTTTGAATAATACGATGACAATTGGAGCAATCATGTTTCATATTATGTTGTTTAATAATGTCTCTGCACCAATCAGGCAATTGCACCGAATTTATGATGAAGTAAATGATGCCTTGATTTATTCTGAAGGATTTTTTGATATTCTAGAATCAGATAATGAAAAAGAAGTAAGTGGCGATTATATTCCTGAAAAAATTGTTGGACTTATCGAGGTTAAAAACGTAGATTTTGTTTATCCAAACGGAACAAAGGCTCTTTTTGGAATTGATTTTACAATAAAACCTAACGAAACCACAGCTTTAGTAGGGTTAAGTGGTGCCGGAAAAAGTACGATCATTAATTTACTGGATAAGTTTTATTTACCTACATCAGGTAAAATCTATTTGGATGGAGTAGATTTAAATGATTATAATACTGATTTTCTAAGAAAAAACATTGGATTGGTATTGCAGAAGAATCATATTTTTAAAGGGACAATAGCCGAAAATATTTTATACGGAAAACCGGATGCTTCACAATCTGAAATTATAGAGGCAGCTCAACAAGCTTATATTCACGAACAAGTAATGCAATTGCCTAAAGGTTATGATTCTGATGCACATTTACTTTCAGGCGGACAACAGCAGCGAATTGCAATTGCAAGATTGTTTTTGAAAAATCCTCCAATTATTTTCCTAGATGAACCTACGGCAAGTCTGGATGCCATAGCGACAGAACAAATTAAAAAGTCTCTAGATGCCATAAAAAAAGACCGAACAGTAATTATCATTTCGCACAGTATTTCTCAAATTATTGATGCAGCAAATATCATAGTGCTGGAACAAGGAAGATGTATCGAAAAAGGAACTCATGACAAATTATATGATAATAAATCAACCTATTATCAAATATTTACCGCAATGGCAAATAGTCTGAATTTGGATAAGATTACTCAAACACTGGATTAGTTTAAAAGTTTATCTGCGTATTTTTGTCATTCCGAGGCACGAGGAATCTCATCAAGTAGCTCGACAATTTAGGGAAAATACTTTGTGTTAGTTTCTTGGTGAGATTCCTCGTGCCTCGGGATAACAATGATAAAAGAGGGGCTAAATCTTTAAAATTTACGTTTCAAAACAATCCTTTCGATCCCAAAAGCCAATAAGATTCCCATAGTATATGCCAGAATATCTGTCCATAGAAAACCTTGACCCAGAGTATATCTTCCTAAAAGAGTATTCTTAAGTTCGTCAATCCAATTTGCATGGTAGAGTTGCGAAAATTCAATTCCGTAGCAAATTAATAAAGAGGTAATCATGATTTGAATGCCTTTTTTATCGATCATTAGTATGCGAATAAAAACATACATCATGACAGCATAAAGAAAATCTCCTGTAGATAATGGGATAAGATCCGTTTTTCGTGACATGATTCCCAGAAAAATAATTACAAGAAGTAAAATAAAATAATAAGGTCTGTGTTTTTTCAAATTTTGATTTTTGGCGGTATCATTTGTACTTTTTTGGGTAAACAAAAATACAAAGATTCGGTTACGTCTGCTTTATTTTATAAATTTATCGATTGCAAAAAAATGTAAAATAACTTTCTGTCTAAAATTAAAATAACCACATGAATACAAGATTTACGACTCTTATTTTTGCTTTATTCCTATTAGGGAATATTAGCTATTCTCAAAAAAAGAATTCATTTAATATAAAAAAGCAATTTGAATATTGTGCAGCACAAGCTTCGAAAACTTTAGCTGTAATCCCGGATGACGGAACATCGCCAAGAACTGTCCCAAATGGAAGCAAAGAATGGAAGTTTGTTGATTATAAAGATTGGACAAGCGGTTTCTGGCCTGGAGAATTATGGTATTTATATGAAGCAACAGGGGATAAAAAATGGGAAAAAGAAGCAGATAAATTCAGTCAGTTTCTAAAGCCTTTATCGGTGAGTAAAGCGAATGATCATGATTTGGGTTTTCAGATTTTTAATAGTTTTGGAAATGGATATCGTTTGACAAAAAATCCTGCCTACAAAGATATTATTCTTAAATCTGCCGATACTTTGGCAACGCTTTTTAATCCAAAAGTAGGAACGATCTTATCCTGGCCGCATCATAAATATGAAGGCCACAATACGATTATCGATAATATGATGAATTTAGAACTGCTTTTTTGGGCTTCTAAAAGCGGAGGGAATAAAAAGCTCTATGACATTGCTGTAAAACATGCCGAAACTACAATGAATAATCATTTTAGACCTGATTACAGTTCGTATCATGTTGTAATTTATGATTATGAAACGGGTAAGAAAATAAAAGGAATGACTGCGCAAGGTTATAGTGATGACAGTATGTGGGCGAGAGGTCAGGCGTGGTCAATTTATGGATTTACAATGGTGTACAGAGAAACAAAAGATTCTAAATTTTTAGATTTTGCACATAAAGTAGCGCGTGTATATTTGGACCGATTAACAACAGAAGACTTGATACCGTATTGGGATTTTAATGCACCCGGGATTCCAAATGAACCTAGAGATGCTTCGGCAGCGGCAATTGTATCTTCGGCGCTTATCGAATTGAGTTCTTATACCAAAGACACAAAACTAAAAAATGAATACCTGACAAAGTCTAAAAAAATGATTGTCTCACTTTCAGACCATGATCAAAGTCACAATGTAAATTCAGCTTTTTTGCTTCATTCAACCGGTCATAAACCTGCCGGAAGCGAAATAGATTGTTCGATAAATTATGCAGATTATTATTATCTTGAAGCTCTTTTAAGATTGCAAAAACTAAAAAACTAAAAGTTATGATCAAAAGAATTATTCAAATTTCATTTACAGTTGCTTTAGTATTGCTGATAGTAAGTTGTAAAAACACGAAACAAAAACTTCAGGAATATGTAAAAACGTATAATAGTACTGCCGTAAATTTTAAAGCAGATGATGTTACTCTTACGACTGCCAGAGGTTATATAAATGACAACAAAATCGAATTGCGATTTGAGACTAGTTTAGAGCTCAATGAATCTAATAAAGTAAAAGCAGACACATCGTTTCCGAAGCTCTTGAAAGAAATGATCAATACAAATCAAATTCCTAAAGAACTTATAGAAGAAGGTGTTCAATTTGATACTTATTTTTTAGCTAATGATAATACTGTTCTTGTAAAAGAAATAATAAACAAAGAATCTGTAGGTGAGTTATTGAAATAACTAAATTTTACTACTGTCAAAAAGCCGCTTTAATTGTTTTTAAAGCGGCTTTTTATGTTGTTTTATTGGTAGATTCCATGAGAAACTTTCCTTGTTCTTTATCCGTTTTTGTTGTTTTATTTTGGATAATCAAGTTGTAGTCAAATAATTACAGTATTTCTTTTTGTGTTTCGAAGTTGCTTTTGTTTAAAAAGATCATTATGTTTGAGTTAAAAAATAACCATAAACCTAAAAAATTATGAAAAAAATTACCCAAATCGCATTTTGTCTTATTATTGCATTGTTATTGGTAAGTTGTAAAAATACCAAGCAACGAATCCAGGAACATGTGAGTACCTACAACACTTCGTCATCAATCAAGGGAAGCGGGATTACAAGTACGAGTGCCAAAGCATTTTTGAATGACAATAAGATTGAAATCAGAATTGAAACCAATCTGGAAGAGAATGAATCAAACAAATTAACCTACAAAGATTCGTTTCCGGACTTGTTGAAAGAAATGATTAAGAACGATCAAATTTCCAGAGCGTTAATCGAAGAAGGAGTAAAATTTGATGTTTATTTCTTAGCTTATAATAATGCTATTCTTGCTCAGCGCGTAGTTGATAAAGAAGAACTGGCAGTTTTAGAAAATACTGATGGCGGTAAAGAAGAGAAAGTAACTGCTGCGAAACTCTAGTTTAAGAAATAAAGTAAATAAAAAAAGCCTCTTTGTAAAATTTCAAAGAGGCTTCTGTTTTTATCATTTCGTTACATTAGTTAAGATGTCCGGGAAATAAGAATCTGACAGATGACCAAATTCATCACCGCGCATAAAAATATTACTATCAACGTCGGCATAGCTTTTTTTGCCTGCCGCTGCTAAAAGTTCATTAGCGGCATGTAATGTGTTTTTATGAAAATGGTAGACACGATCTGATTTATCTGTAACAACCAAACCTTTCATCAGCATTTTATTTTGGGTGGCAACACCAGTAGGGCATTCATTATTATGACAACGCAATGCTTGTATGCAGCCCAATGAGAACATGAAACCACGAGCGCTATTGCACATATCTGCGCCTAAAGCTATTGCATGTAAAATAGAATAACCAGATATGATTTTTCCACTACCGATAACTCGTATTTTATCACGAATATTTAATCCAATTAAAGTTTTGTTTACAAATATCAAAGCAGGTTCAAAAGGCATCCCAACTCCATCAGCAAATTCTAACGGAGCAGCTCCGGTTCCCCCTTCAGCACCATCGATAGTTATAAAATCAGGATAAATATCCTCAGCAATCATTTCGTGGCAAATAGCTTCAAATTCGGCTGTATTTCCAATACATAATTTAAATCCTACAGGTTTTCCGTTTGATAATTGACGTAATTGAGCAATAAAATGTATAAGTCCCTTACTGTCTGAAAAAGCATGATGTCCAGGAGGAGAAAGAATCATAGTATGTGGTTCAACACCTCTTATTTTAGCAATTTGTTCTGTGTTTTTAGCAGCAGGAAGTACACCTCCATGACCTGGTTTAGCACCTTGCGAAAGTTTAATTTCGATCATTTTAACGTTAGGAAGATTCGCTTTTTCTGAGAATTTTTCAGGATTAAAATTTCCTTCATTATCACGACAGCCAAAATATCCTGTACCTATTTGCCAGGTAATATCACCACCTCCGGCCAGATGAAATTCGGTTAAACCACCTTCTCCTGTATTTTGGTAGAAGTTTCCTTTTTTTGCACCAATATTGATGGCACGAACAGCATTTTCGCTTAATGAACCAAAGCTCATAGCGGAAACATTAAATAAAGAAGCTAAATAAGGTTGTTTACAATCTTTTCCGCCAACAAGCACACGAGGTAATTCCTCGTTAACTTTTGCCGGGAAAATAGAATGTTTTATTCCTTCATAGCTATCATGATTTAAGTTTTGCTGTGTTCCAAAAGGCGTACTTGAATCAATATTTTTTGCTCTTTGGTACACCAAAGATCTTTGATTTCGTGAGAAAGGTCGTCCGTCAGTAGATCTTTCGATAAAATATTGCTGAATTTCAGGTGCAATCATTTCAAATAAATACCTGAAATAGCCCAGCACAGGAAAGTTCCTTAAAATAGCATGCTTTTTTTGAAGTGTATTATAAAAGCCAACAACCAATAATACCGGTATAATAATAACGAGTAAAAAACCACGCTCAGTTTTAAGATAGATTGCAAGAACAACTAGAAACAATAAGATTCCATATATAAAGAATTTTTTTCTCATGTTTTTAAAATTTAAAAAGTAATGTTTAATAATTAATTGAATCGCAGGCGCACATATACGTGTTTGATTCCTTTTTTGTCAGATTCTCTTTCATCAATTTCAAGAATATCCGTTAGCGATTTTAGCATAGGTGTAAGCTTGGAAAAACCATAGTTTCTTGGGTCAAATTCAGGTTTTTTCTTTACAATAAGATTTCCAACATCACCAAGAAATGCCCAGCCATCGTCATCTTCAATGTCTTCTATGGTAGCTTCGATAAGCTCAATGGTTTGTTTGTCTATTTTATGTAACGCCTTTTCAGCAGGTTTTTCGATAACCTTTTTAGCATCAGTTGCAGAAGTTGCCGCAGTTGTTTTAGGTTTTTTCTTTTGGATTGCCCCGTCTAAAACTTCAATATAAATAAATCGGTCACAGGCAACAATAAAAGAATTTGGTGTTTTCTTCTCGCCAATACCAATTACTTTCATGCCGGATTCTCTTAGTCTTATAGCTAAACGAGTAAAATCACTATCGCTCGAAACAATACAAAATCCGTCCAGTTTTCCTGAATAAAGCAAATCCATAGCATCGATAATCAAAGCAGAATCTGATGAATTTTTTCCTACCGTATAACTGTATTGCTGGATTGGAGTAATTGCATGTTCTAGTAAAACAGCTTTCCAGCCATTAGAATTAGGTTTAGTCCAGTCAGCATATATACGTTTTGTAGTGGGTGTGCCAAATTTTGTTATTTCTTCCATCATGCCTTTTACATTACTGTACGGTACATTATCGGCATCAATAAGAACGGCTAATTTGAGGTCTTTTGAGTTGCTTAAAGCCATTATTTAGGTGTTAGAAAAATTAGTACTTCCAAAGGTAAAATTAAAATTGGTTTTTATTTGAATTTGATCCTGAATAAGTGTTTTGTCCTTTACTAATTATTTTGGTTATAAATAAGGGATTTACTTATAAAATTAATTAAAGATAAATTTGTCTTTTATAATACGCTTCATTATATTTGTATGGAATTAATTAATCAATATATGTTTTCAAAAGCGTGTGAGTACGGAATTAGGGCTTCTATTTTTATTGCAACAAAATCTTCCAAAGGAATTAGGGTTGGAATAAAGGATGTCGCTAAAGAAATTGATTCGCCGGAGCCATTTACTGCCAAGATTATGCAGATTTTGACTAAAAACGGAATTATTCATTCGGCTAAAGGAGTAGGAGGAGGTTTTGAAGTTTCGAATGAAGCATTAAAAGCAATAAAATTAATTCAGATTGTAGACGCAATTGATGGGGATAAAATTTATAGAGGTTGTGGCATTGGACTTAAAGAGTGCTCAGAAGAACATCCTTGTCCTGTACATTTTGAGTTTAAAAAAATCAGAGGACTTCTTTTAGAAATGCTTACAACAACAACTTTAGAACAGCTTGCTTTAGGAGTAAAATCAGGTGATTTTTTCCTGAAAGGTATAAATACAAACGATTAACAATTAAATAATTATTTTAAAATGAATGCAAAAACCAAAATTTCGGTATTAGTCCTAATGGGATTCTTAACAATAACTTCTTGCGGAAAAAAAGAAACTACTCCAGTTGAAGCAACAGAAGTAAATGAAACTTCGACAGAAGGTGAAGCAGCTCCGGCGGCGGCAGAAAATGTATTAGTTATTGAAGGAAATGACCAAATGCAGTTTAATAAAAATGAGCTAAGAGCTGTTGCAGGAAAACCAATCAAATTAACTTTAAAACATGTAGGTAAAATTCCTAAAGAAGCAATGGGGCATAATTTAGTTATTCTTCAGGAAGGTACTGATGAAGCAGCTTTTGCAGTAAAAGCGATTGCAGCAAAAGACACTGACTATATTCCGGCTTCAGAAAAAGCTTCGATTATTGCTCATACTAAATTACTGGGTGGAGGTGAAGAAGATACTATCGAATTTACAATTGATAAAAAAGGAACTTATAACTTCTTGTGTACTTTTCCCGGTCATGTGGCTATGATGAAAGGTGTTTTAATTGTAGAATAAATACAAGAACTCTTAATCTTATAAAGGTTTGGAGTTTTTTTAAGAACTAATAAAGGATAAAAATGTCCTTTATTAAAGAAAACTAAAATGAAAAGAGAAAAAAAATTATGGATCGCCTTTACTTTGGTAATGACGGTATCATTTGCGGTGCTTGGTTATTATGGTTATGAAATTTACCAGCAGGCGCCGCCAGTTCCTAAACAAATAATTTCAGATAGCGGTAAAGTAATTTTTTCTGAAGATGAAATCAAAGACGGGCAAAACATCTGGCAAAGTATAGGCGGGCAGGAAGTAGGTTCTATTTGGGGACACGGGGCTTATGTCGCACCGGACTGGACTGCCGATTGGTTGCATAGGGAAGCTGTGTTTATCCTGAACAAATATTCGAAAGAGGATTTTGGTAAAGAATTTAATGATTTAGATGAGGAAAAACAAGCAGCATTAAAAATTCGTTTGCAAAAAGACGTAAGAACAAACCGCTATGACGAAAAATCACAAACACTTACTATTTCTGAAAACAGGGTTGAAGCAATTCAATATCTAAGTAAATATTATGAAGGTCTTTTTACCAATGACCCTAAATTTGATAAGTTAAGAAACGACTATGCAATTCCTAAAAACTCAATAAAAGAAGAAGCAAGAATGCATAAAATGAATGCATTTTTCTTTTGGGCTACCTGGGCCACAGTTACCCAACGCCCGGATTCGGATATATCTTATACGCACAACTGGCCATCAGATGATCTAGTAGGCAATAAGGCTACAAAAGAATTGCTTGCCTGGTCAGGTGTTAGTATTATTTTATTGATTTTTAGTATTGGGATTTTAGTATTTTATCACGCAAAATCAGGTGAAGATGAAGAGTTTTTACTTCCGGCAAAAGATCCAATAATTAATCAGGGAATGACGCCATCGATGCATTTGATCAAAAAATATTTTTGGGTTGTGAGTTTACTGATGATTTTACAAATGGCCCTGGGAATAATTACAGCCCATTATGGTGTTGAAGGAAATGGATTATATGGTATTCCTATAGATCAGATTTTGCCATACGCAGTTACAAGAACCTGGCACACACAATTGGCGATTTTCTGGATTGCAACTGCCTGGTTGGCAACAGGATTATATATTGCTCCGGCAGTTTCCGGTAAAGATCCTAAATTTCAGTGTTTTGGAGTAAACTTCTTGTTTATTGCTTTATTGATTATTGTTTTAGGGTCAATGGCAGGTCAATGGTTTGGGGTAATGCAAAAGCTAAATTTGGTGCAAAACTTTTGGTTTGGACATCAGGGTTACGAATATGTTGATCTTGGACGTTTCTGGCAAATATTTCTTTTAGTTGGATTGTTCTTATGGCTGGCATTAATGATCCGACCTTTAATTCCGATTTTAAAGAAAAAAACGGAAGAGAAAAATCTAATCATTTTATTCCTGATTTCCTGTACAGCAATCGCGATGTTTTATGGTGCAGGATTAATGTGGGGAAGACAAACGAATCTGGCTATAGCTGAATATTGGAGATGGTGGGTTGTTCACCTATGGGTAGAAGGATTCTTTGAAGTATTTGCAACAGTTGTTATTGCATTTTTATTCGTTCGATTGGGATTATTAAAAACCAAAACGGCTACTTTAAATGTATTGTTTGCGACTATTATCTTCATGTCGGGGGGTATTCTGGGAACTTTTCATCACTTGTATTTCTCAGGAACTCCAACAGCTATTATGGCATTAGGTGCTTCGTTTAGTGCGCTCGAAGTTGTGCCTCTTACACTAATTGGTTTTGAAGCCTACCAAAATTATAAATTGTCAAAATCAACACAATGGATTATCGATTATAAATGGCCAATTTACTTTATGATAGCGGTAGCGTTTTGGAATTTCCTTGGAGCGGGAGTTTTCGGATTCATAATCAATCCGCCAATTGCATTGTATTATGTACAAGGCTTAAATACAACGCCGCTTCATGCCCACACTGCATTGTTTGGTGTTTACGGAATGTTAGGAATTGGCTTAATGCTTTTTGTTCTAAGAAGTTTGTACCGAAATATTACCTGGAATGAGAAATTGCTTAAAATCACTTTTTGGTCATTAAATATAGGTTTGTTTTTAATGGCCGTATTGAGTTTGCTGCCAATAGGAATTTGGCAGGCGATCGAAAGTATTGATCACGGAATGTGGTATGCGCGTTCGTCAGAGCTAATGCAGCAACCGGCAATGATCATTTTAAAATGGATGCGTGCTATAGGAGATTCTGTTTTTGGGACAGGAATAATAACTACGGCGTGGTTTGTATTTGATTTGACATTAAAAAACAGAAAAAACAATAACAATAATAATTAAGGGATTATGGAAAATTTTCAAAATAAAACAATAGGAACATTTGTGGCTGAGGATTTTAGAACTGCGGCAGTATTCTCGAAATATAAGATCGATTTTTGCTGTAAAGGAAACAGAACGATCGATGAAGTTTGTGAAAAACAAGAAATTGATCCTAAAGTGCTGCTAAAAAAAATTCAGGAAGCTTTATCAGGGGACAATGGTAATACAATTGATTTTAATTCGTTGCCATTAGATTTATTAGCAGATTATATCGAAAAAACACACCACCGTTATGTCGAAGAAAAATCAGTTATTATCATGCAGTTTTTAAATAAACTTTGTAGTGTTCATGGCGCAAATCATCCTGAATTGTTCAAAATAAATGTGTTGTTTACGGAATGTGCAGGTGAGCTGGCGCAGCACATGAAAAAAGAAGAGTTGATGTTGTTTCCTTTCGTAAAAAAAATGGTAAATGGCAAAGAAGCAGGCGAGGCTTTGGCACAGCCACCTTTCGGAACTGTTTCTAATCCAATTGCAATGATGATGCACGAGCATGATGCCGAAGGAGACCGCTTTCGCGAAATTGCCAGTTTAACCAATGATTATAAGGCTCCAAGTGATGGATGTACGACTTACAAAGTAACATTCGCCATGTTGAAGGAATTTGAAGAAAATTTACATACACATATTCATTTAGAGAATAATATTTTGTTTCCTAAAGCAATGGTACTGGAAAAAGAATTCGCTTAAATAAAATAAGAATGTATAATTAATTCAAGTTGCTAGTTTTTAACAATTCAGTAAATGAACTGGTTAATATATGAAAGTATACTCCCTACGGGATATTTTTATTTGGTAGCTGTCTTGTTACCAATATTTAAATCCTAACGGATTATCTATGATCAGTCCTGTTTACAAGATTCCTTTTTCATAATAGATAAATACCGAAAATTATATCTCTTAGAGATTATATATTGGTAACAAATAATTGGAAGAACAAGATTGTCCCTTAGGGAATACAAATGATTAAGTTGCAACTTGAATTAATTAATTAAAAGAGTGCACCGATAGATTAATTTACATCGGTGCTTTTTTATTTCTCATAAACTTCTTGGTTAAAATTGTTTTAGTATCAATTCTAAAACCTGTCGAGATAGAAAAAAATTACCACGGAGAACGCAAAGTTTTTAAATAGGATAAGTTTAGTAAAAACACAAAGTTCACAAAGTGTTGTGTGCTTGAATTGTGTAAACACAACTTAAGTTCTAGTGAACTCTGCGAAAAATCTTCGCGCTCTCTGTGGTAAAAAATAGTGACTTAGTATATTTTTTTATGTTTCCTCACAATATTTAGCGTTGATTGCATTCTAATACATATTCCCAAGGCTTCGGTATAGATGTTTTGAGATCCGGACTAGCTATGTGAGAAAAATGAGTTTCTTTTTGTATTCTTTTTCGAAACATAAAATTTATGTTTGGATGTGTTTAAACTCAAGCTTTACGACCCAAGCGAACAGATGATGTAATTAACCCGAGATATTTTTTTAATAATAATATAGGATTGTTTTGAACTACTTGAATTTAAATAAAAATGAAATTGTTATCTAAAATGAGTTCGCAAAAAAGTTGGATGATATGTTGTTTCCTTAATTTTTTGATTGCTTCAGTTATGGGGTTACTAATGCGTTATGTCTATCTGTTTCCGCTAAACATAAACTATGCTTTTTTGCTTCATGCGCATTCACATGTAGCGATTTTGGGTTGGGCTTATTTGATGATTTATGTTTTAATTGTTCGTTTTTTTATACCAGAAGAAAAAAAAGAAAAACCAGTTTACAATCGGTTATTTTGGCTGACAGAATTTTCGGTTATCGGTATGATGATTAGTTTTCCTATTCAGGGATATGCATTGTTTTCTATCATTTTTTCGACCATGCATATTATATTAAGTTATGTTTTTTGCAGATTGTTATGGAAGGATATTCCTAAGGAAAAAACTCCGGCAGAAATACTTTTAAGGGCTTCTGTTTTATTTGTGGTTTTCTCGACTTTTGGAGTTTGGTGTTTAGGTCCGGCAGTAGGTATGTTGGGAAAGGAAAGTGTTTTTTACCAAATTGCAATTCAATTTTTCTTGCATTTCCAGTTCAATGGCTGGTTTTTATTTGCCGTTTTAGCTTTATTCCTAAAACAATTTGAAGATAAAATCGACACAAAATCCTTTAAAACATTCTTCATTTTATTGATCACAGCCACTTTTTTGACATTTGCTTTTCCTGTAAGTTGGTTTATCAAGAGTAGTTTTTTAAGCGGTATTAACACTTTTGGAGTTATTGTGCAATTGATTGCTTTTGTCTTTTTTTATAAAATGCTAAGGCCACAAATAAGGACGTTTAAAGCTACTTTAGATCCAAGCGCCAAAAGAGTTTACGGTTTGGCCTTCGGTTCTTTGTTTTTGAAAATCAGCATACAATTATTAGTTCTGATACCTAATCTGGCCGAAGTGTCGCATCAGGTACGAAACTTTGTTATTGGATTTATCCATTTAACAACTTTAGGAATAATTACAGGTTTTTTGATTGGAATATTAATTCAGAATAAATTGCTTTCACCTCAATCTTATTTACTTCGGACAGGACTAAAAAGTTTTATTTTTGGCTATATAGGGACAGAATTATTCTTGTTTCTCCAGGGTGGATTTATTTATTTCAGAAACGAGGCACTTTTTGGGTATCGTGAGGGAGTTTTTGTAATGAGCTTTCTTATTGTTATTGGGTTAATCTTGATTGTGGCATCAATATTTAAAAAGATTTTAAAGCTTTGTCTGTAAAGTGACGCGGATTAAACTGATTCGCTAAGGCGAAAACGCGGGTAGAAACGGATTTTCTTTTTATTGTTTTATAATCCGTTTTTATCCGTGTCTTTACTTTTGTAAATCAGTTTAATCCGCGTTCTTTTTTTGCACCACCAATATAGCTATTGGGATAAAAGTATTTTATACTTTGCACCACTTGCGGTTAATTCTCCTGCTTACTATAAAACAAAAAACAAGAGTCGATTAATTGAAATCTTCCCTTGTTCTTTTACGAATTAATTAACCTAATTTAAATTTTGTCGGCTTCCAGATTTATTCTGTCTACCGTTTTATCATTGTTCACCCCCAAACCTTCTTGTTGGTAAATCAATTCTCCATCTGGATTAAAAACACTTATAATATTAGAGTGTGAGAAATCTATAGGAGATATTTTTTTATAATTGACGGCAAGTACTGCTGCAAATTCCCGGGTATTATCTTCAGTCGAGCGCAAGAAAATCCATGGATCATTTTCCATTTTATTAGCAATAGCAAATGCTTTTAATTTTTCAGGAGTATCTGTTTCCGGGTCAATGCTTACCAGAATCAGTTTTACATTTTTCTTGGTTTTTTCATTTAGCCGTGATTCTATATTTCTCATATCGGCGACCAATCGCGGGCAGGCAGCTTTGCAGGTTGTGTAAATCATTACCATGACCAGCACATTTCCTTTCAGGCTTTTCAGTTCAATATTTTTTCCATCTTGATTCGTCCATTGAGACGGCAAATTATAAAGAGATAAATCGCTGATTGGTTTTTCTTTTCCGGCTAATGAACTGTCTTCTTTTTTAGATTCTTTGCAACTTTGCAGAACAAAAAGAAGAATGAAAATTGCTATTATTGTTTTTCTCATTTTAAATCATTTAAAATTATAGTTTAGTTGTGCTGGCACATCTAAAACCCAGATTTCTGGTCGAGTATTGCGCTTTAAGACTGCCTCTAAAAGCATATCGCATAAAAGCGGCATAATCCATCAGGTCAGTTGCATTAACTGATGCGCCTCCGCAAAAAAGGTTTTTATCATCACTTTTGTCCTTTCTTGATTCTCCGAATAAAAAGATGCTGTTAAAATCTGCTGTCCATTCCCAAACCAATCCATGCATATCATAAACACCCCAATAATTTTTGAATGTTTTGCCAATAGGGTTTTCGAATGTTTTAGATTTTTCATACCATGACAAAATGTATTTGTTAAATTCAGCTTTAGTTCTGGCATCAATCCTTTTTTCATCTGCCATCGCCACATATTCCCATTCATCCATTGTAGGTAAACGTTTTCCCTGGCATTCACAATATTTTTTGGCTGCAAACCACGAAACATTCGTTACGGGAGCTTTAGGATTTGAATTTCCAAAATCAAAATCAGTTTTCCAATATAACAGATAACTTTTGTCAGCAAAAATTCCTTTAATTTTAGATTTGCTGTAAGTTGGATTTTTTTTAATAAAGCTCAGAAACGCATTATTTGTAACCGGATAAACATCTATAAAAAAAGGTTTTACAACTACAGGTTTTTTTACTGTAGCCCCGTAAAGAGGGACAAATGAACCCTCTTTTATCGGAACCATTTTCGATTCTTGTGCTCTAATCATTCCCATGTGAGCCAAGAAAAGAATAATAATGAAAATGCTTTTTTGCATCATATTTAATGTTGTTATCTTAGTGTTTTTACCATTTCAGGAGTAATATCTGTTTTGTTATTTCCCCAACTATTATATATATAAGTCATAACATTTGCTATCTCATCATCAGATAAATTCTGGCTTGGCATAATATTATTGTATTTTTTGCCATTTACAGTTACTTCGCCGCTTAAACCATGCAAGATTGTTTTAATTGCTCGTTTAGGATCAGCATTAAGATAATCAGATTTTGCAAGAGGAGGGAATGCGCTGGCAATTCCTTGTCCTTCAGATTGATGGCAGGCAAAACAAGTTGTACCAAAAATCTCTTTTCCAATTTTTATTTTCTCAGCTACAGTTCTCTTAGGAGTTACGGTTTTAGCAGCTTCAGTAGTAGGCATTTTTTGAATAGTTCCTCCCTCGGGTAAATAAATCCCTTCCTGAATAGTTCCTGAATACACTTTTTTATTCTCAGGCCCTTCAACTTTTAAGATTCCCAATGCACCTTTGTTAAAAGCTCTAAAAATAGAGTGGTCAACGATGATAAAATTACCGGGAGTTTCTACTTTAAAATCAACTATAGATGCTCCACCGGCAGGAATTAGCGTAGTCTGTACATTTTTATTAATCAGAGTTCCACCTTCTATATGCACATTGTCAAATATTTCGCCAATAACGTGAAAAGAAGATACCAGGTTTGGTCCTCCATTTCCAACGAATAAACGAACAGTTTCTCCTACCTTTGCCGTAAGTTCACCTCCATTTGTCAGCGAACCCACTCTTCCGTTAAACACAACATAGTCAGGAGTTTCTTTTACTGCTTTATTCATGTCAAAAGGCTGAAGTCCTTTAGCTCCATATTCACCCTGAGTATAAAAATCACCCTGCATAACATAGTATTCCTTATCTACCGGAGGAAGTCCGCCCGCAGGTTCTACCAAAATCAAACCGTACATTCCGTTTGCAATGTGCATTCCAACCGGAGCCGTGGCACAATGGTAAACATACAGTCCCGGATTTATTACCTTGAAACTAAATACTTTTTCATGTCCCGGAGCTACCAATGATGATGTCGCTCCGCCTCCTGGTCCGGTTACGGCATGTAAATCAATATTATGCGGTAATTTATTATCCGGATGGTTTCTTAAATGAAATTCGACTTCATCACCAACACGTGTTCTGATAAAACTTCCCGGAACAGAACCGCCAAATGTCCAGTATGTGTATTTTACGCCGTCAGTCATGGTGCCTTCCTGCTCTTTTATTTCCATATTAACCTTTAGCTTCATTGCAGGTCGGTTTCCAATAGGTTTAGGTACCATTGGCGGAGCTGTAAGTTCAGCCTCCATTTCTCCATCAGTAGCAATAGCTGTATAGTCAGTTGATTCTTCTCCTTTTTTACATGATGTAAACAATAGCATTGTAAAAGCTACACAAAAAACAGCTTTTAATTTCAGGGGCATTTTAAATCTTTTTCTCATAACAAGTTTGGTTAATTTTAGTTTTAAATCTATAAGCAAATCTAAAAGACAAAGAAGTCTTTTATTATGATAAAAGTCATGTAAGCAAATAAAATGTAATTTAATTCTGATACTAAAAATAGGGGTTAATCTTGTTAAAGTGAGAGCTTTAAAATGTGCTTTATTTTTTAAATATTGATATTCAGATTATTTTTCGATAAAAATAATTGGCAAACTCAATTTTAGAATAATAATCATTATTTTTGCACCCTGTATAAATTAAAATTATTACTTCAAAATATATTTATGGTAAAAGATTTATTCGAAAGAATTCAGAACAATAAAGGACCATTAGGAAAATGGGCTTCACAAGCTGAGGGATATTTTGTGTTCCCTAAATTAGAAGGTGAACTTGGTCCTAGAATGAAATTTGGTGGAAAAGATATTTTAAATTGGAGTTTGAATGACTATTTAGGTCTTGCAAATCACCCGGAAGTTCGTCAGGCAGATATTGATGCAGCAACTCAGTTTGGTGCAGCTTACCCAATGGGAGCCCGTATGATGTCAGGACATACTAAATATCATGAGCAATTAGAAAATGAATTGGCTGAGTTTGTAATGAAACCGGCTGCTTATTTATTGAATTTTGGTTATCAGGGAATGGTTTCGACTATTGACGCTTTAGTAACTAAAAACGATATCATTGTTTATGATGTAGATTCTCATGCCTGTATTATTGATGGTGTTCGTTTGCACATGGGTAAACGTTTTACATACAAACACAATGATCTTGAAAGTATGGAAAAAAACCTGCAACGTGCTACTAAAATGGCAACTGAAACAGGTGGTGGAATTTTATTTATTACCGAAGGTGTTTTTGGAATGCGTGGACAACAAGGTAAGCTTAAAGAAATTGTAGCCTTAAAAGAAAAATATAATTTCCGTTTATTGGTAGATGATGCACACGGTTTTGGTACTCTTGGTAAAACAGGAGCCGGAGCAGGTGAGGAGCAGGGAGTTCAGGACGGTATTGACGTTTACTTCTCGACTTTTGCAAAATCAATGGCTAATATTGGTGCCTTTTTAGCAGCTGATAAAGACATTATCGATTACTTAAAATACAATTTACGTTCTCAAATGTTTGCAAAAGCATTGCCAATGATTCAAACAATTGGTTCTTTGAAACGTTTAGAGTTATTGCGTAATCATCCTGAATTGAAAGATAAACTGTGGGAAAATGTAAATGCATTACAAAACGGTTTACGTTCAAGAAACTTTAATATTGGAGATACAAATACTTGTGTAACGCCAGTTTATTTAGAAGGAAGTGTGCCGGAAGCAATGGTAATGGTAAATGATTTAAGAGAAAACTACGGTATTTTCTTGTCGATTGTAATTTATCCGGTAATTCCAAAAGGAATTATTTTGTTAAGAATGATCCCGACAACTTCTCATACATTATCTGATATTGATGAAACGTTAGTTGCATTTGAAGCAATTCGTGAAAAATTAGAAAATGGAACTTACAAAGAAATAGCAAGCAGAACTAAAGTTGATTTAGACGCTTAATTTCTTGAAAAATAAATTCCTAATATGGGAATTATGTAAAAAATCCATTCGTTATGCGAATGGATTTTTTTTTATTTAAAGTAACTTTATTGTACTAACCCAGTAAAAATAAATAATATGAAAAAAGTACTAGCAATTACGATTGTTGTTTTAAGCATCTTTGCTTCCTGTAAAAAGGATCAGGTAGCTGAACCTGTAGAAATTCCTGCAGGCGCACCAAAAGAAGCCGAAATAGTTGAACCTGCCGGTGATCAGTGTTACGCGTCATCTGCTGTAAAGATGAGCTTTAATGTCAATTCACATCAGGAAGTAAATGGTAAATTGAGCTATAATATAGCTGGAAAAGATAAAAATGAAGGAACGTTGATTGGCAACATGAAAGGAGATACTCTAATCGCAGATTATACTTTTATGTCTGAAGGAGTTTCATCAGTTAGAGAAGTTGCTTTTCTAAAACAAGAAGGAACTTTTGTTGAAGGTTATGGAGATGTTGCAGAAGCAAACGGAAAAGTTTCTTTTAAAAATAAAAAACTATTAAAATTTGATCAGAAAAATGTTCTGACAAAAGTTGATTGTACTGCAGAATAATTGAAGCTGAATATAAATAATGAAGAATGAAAAAATCCATTCGTTTGGGGGCGAATGGATTTTTTATTTTTTATTTTTAATTTTATTTAAATAGTCGGTAGAATTTCCATTCCAGTAACATTTTAGACAACGCAGATTATCGAATTCGTGTTTACAATTTTCATATCCGTATAAAATACTGGAAGATTCAGGACATAAATTTTCCATTACTGATTTATCTTTGTAAAATTCACTTTTGCATTCGTCACAAATTTTTATATCTGACATTTCTGTACTTGTATTATTCTGTTAGCTGAAAATGAAAACGGAATACTTCTTTAAAGGTCTTTTGAATACGTTTTTCTTTGACAGTGAATTTTTGGATCAAAATTTTTCCATAATAAATGAATAGCTGTATTCTCTGCTAATTCTGGTGTTCTGATACAATTTTTAATTCCTTTTTCAGAAAAAGTTTTAAAATACTCATCAAAAATAATTGCTGTAACACCTTTATTCTGATAATCAGGATGAACTCCGATGAGGTAGAAAACAACATCTTTACTCTTTTTTCGGGCTCTTAATAAATGAATAAACCCAAACGGAAAAAGCTTTCCTTTTGCTTTTTGCAAAGCTTCAGAAAAACTTGGCATTACGATACTAAAAGCAACTAAATTATCATCTTTATCGACCACAAACTTGATGTATTCCGGATTGATAAAACTGATGTATTTTTTCTTGAAATATTCTTTCTGAACGTCTGAAATGGCAACAAATGAAGATAATTTTGCATACGAATCGTTAAACAAATCAAACATTTTGTCTACATGAGGCATAATGTCTTTTGTTTTAGTAAAAGTAAGCGATCTTAGGCCGTATCTTTTTTTGATTAATTCCTGTGCTTTCAGAAAAAACTCAGGTTTAACATTTGAAAACGGAAAAATACTTTCGATATATTCTTTCTCAACTTTAAAACCCAATTGCTCAAAATGAGTTACATAGTAAGGGTGATTGTACCAGGTAATCATCGTTCCCATTTGGTCGTAACCTTCAGTAAGAACGCCAACTTTATCTAAATTAGAAAAACCCATTGGGCCTTCAACATGCTCCAGATTGTTTTGTTTTCCAAGTTCGTATACTTTTTCTAATAAAGCTTTGGTAACTTCAACATCATCAATAACATCAAACCAGCCAAAACGAACTTTTCTTTTGTGCTGATTATTTACCTCAGACCAATTAATGATAGCCGTAATGCGGCCTACGATTTCATTGTCTTTATAAGCCAGATAAAAATAAGCTTCGGCATTATCAAAAGCAGGATTTTTTGTTTTGTCAAAAGACTCTAATTCATCCGCAATAATAGGAGGAACCCAATATGGATTGTCTTTGTAGAGTGAAAATGGAAATTTGATATAGTCTGTTAATTCCTTTTTTGATTTGGCTTCTTTAATTGTAATCATTAAGATCGTATTTGTTTTAAGAATATTCCAGGTAAAATTACTCATAGAATTGATGGCAACGAATATAGTTATCTTTAGTAAAAGAAAAAAGAATGATATAAAAAAAGCCCAAATAAATGGGCTTAATTTTTTATCATGATACTTTATATCGATCTTTTATTAATGTCTTTTTTATTTTTTGTAGGCTGCCAAAATTAGCCCATTGATTGTTTTAGCCAGATAAAAATTGTTAGAGTTTATTCAGGAACTAACACTAAATGTGTTCTTTTATATCTGAATTTTCCTGATTCCTTTTATTCGTACTTAGCTTTACGTTTTCTTTCTTTTGCCTGATAATCAATTTCTCTTTGTTCCATCTGATTATCTTTATTCTTTTTGGCTTTATCCTTCGCTTTAAATTCCATTTGTTTCTCTTTATAACTTCCGTCATAACGCCATGAAACACCAACTCCGCCATATAAAACAGAAGGCGTATTTTTAAAATTGGTACTTACAGAAGCATCCACTTGTAAATTTGAATTGATCAGATAAGCGGCTCCTCCACGAGCAATTGCATCGCTATATAAATCACTTTTGTAACCTTGATTTTCAACAAAACCAGACCATTTGTCATTAAATCCATGAGTTAGGGTTAGAACATAGCCATAACTAGGGTAGTCAGTTGTAACATAATCTGCAATAATATTGGTAACAAAAACCCATTTTCCGCCACCAAATAAATTTTGAGTAATCAACATTACTTTTGGCGAAATGCTAAATTGAGATGATGAATACTGCGAATGAGAACCAAATGCGTAGGGATTATCAGCGCCAACAAAATTTGCTCCTGCAAAAACAGAAACAGCAGGAATCAATTCGTGCCAGTTAAAGCTACGATTGGCTTTGTAACTGTAGATATTCGCTTCTTTTTTGTAATTTCTATAAGGATCATAAATCAAATATTTAGCTCCTAAAACAGTTTGTTTAAAATTATTCTTTTTATAACTGGTATATGGAGTATCAAAATTTTCTGTTTGATATTGCAAATCCACAATAAACTCTAATTGCTCTAAAAAAGCACCATAACGCAAAGTCAGATCTGTACCAAAGCCACTTGCGTCATAATCTAATAAATCATGTTTTTCTTTGATACCATAAACGCCAAGTTCAGCCTGGATAACTGATTTTCCTACTGCATAAGCAGACATCGTTTCACCCGGACGATTTGAATTAATAATATCTGTATATTGTGCAAAGAAAAATTGTGGAACCAAACAAAAGGCTGCAATAAGTAAGTTTTTATTTTTTAACATGAATGTTTTTTTAGATTAAAAAGTAATAACGCATTTCAAATGTACTATATTTTATTATTTATTTAAGATTGATATTTTAATTTTAAAGAATTGATTTATTAATTTTGGGGAAAAATTATACAATTATGCAAGAAGCATCTTTTTCAGGTTTAATAAAAGCTATATTTTATATGATAGCATTTTATTATATTTTTAAATTTTTGGCTAGAATCTTTTTGCCGGTATTGGTTAAAAAAGCAGTTCAGAAAGCAGGACAGAATTTTCAGAGACAACAACAATATAGCCAGAGTGATTCGTGGCAGCAAACGCGTACAAAAAACGATGAGATAATCATTGACACTACAAATGCAAAAAAACCTCGCGAAACCAAAAAGGTGGGCGATTACGTTGATTACGAAGAAATAGATTAAGTTTGTGTCCTAGAGTTAACAGGATTCATCATTTAACCCAAACCAGCCTAAATTGAAAATAGTAAGTAAGTTCTATCCGCATGCCCTTGTTATAATGGGGTTTATTCTCGTTTCGTTAATTTATTTTTACCCGGTTTTACAAGGAAAACAGATTTTCCAGTCGGATATTGCTCAATATACCGGAATGGCAAAAGAGCAAAATGATTTTAGAGCGACAGAACATTCAGAGCCATATTGGACAAATTCTGCGTTTGGCGGTATGCCAACTTATCAGTTGGGAGCTAATTATCCAAATGATTTTGTGGGACATTTAGATGATGTTTTACGTTTCTTGCCTCGTCCTGCTGATTATTTATTTTTATATTTCTTAGGCTTTTACGGATTATTGTTAGTATTAAAAACAGATCCTTTAAAGGCATTTATAGGGGCACTAGCATTTGGTTTTTCTACCTATTTAATTATTATTCTGGGCGTTGGTCATAATGCAAAAGCACATGCAATTGCCTATATGCCGCTTGTTATCGCCGGATTTATATTGGTTTTCCAGAAAAAATATATTTGGGGAGGTTTGCTCACCATGTTTGCGGTTGCGTTAGAAATTAACGCGAACCACTTTCAAATGACCTATTATTTATTGATATTCTTATTGATACTATCGGGTTATTTTGCTTTCAATTTCATCAAAGAAAAAGATTATAAGCCTCTTTTGAGAGCTATTGGGGTTTTGGCTGTTGCGGGAATTTTTGCCATTGGTGCAAATGCAGCCAACTTAATGGCGACCAGCGAGTATGCTAAATTTAGTACACGCAGCAATAGCGAATTAACGTTTAATCCTGACGGATCTAAAAAGGTTAATGAAAATGCTTTAAGCCGTGAATATATAACAGAATACAGTTACGGAATTCCTGAAAGTTTTAATTTAATTGCACCAAGGCTTTTTGGAGGTTCAAATCATGAAAATGTAGGTACGGATAGCCGTATGTATGCTTTTATGCTTGAACAGGGAGTTCCATCAGAACAAGCTCAGGATTTTGTATCCGGAATGCCAACGTATTGGGGAGATCAGCCTATTGTGGCTGCGCCGGCTTACATTGGTGTTGTTGTTTTCTTTTTGGGAGTTTTAGCATTGTTTATCGATGATCGAAAAATAAAATACGTATTCCTTTCAGGAGCATTAGTTTCTTTAGTGCTTTCATGGGGTAAAAATTTCCCATTGTTAACAGACTTTTTTATTGATTACATTCCAATGTATGATAAGTTCAGAGCAGTATCCTCTATTCAGGTTATTCTTGAGTTATGTTTTCCTGTTTTGGCTGTTATGGGGTTACAATCGTTTTTTAAAGCTAAAGACGAACCTAAATTACAGCAAAAGGCATTAATTCAAACAGGTACTTTTGGTATAGGAATTATTATAATTTTAGTATTTGCCAAAGGAATGTTTCATTTTACAGGAAGCAGTGATAATTATTTTTTAGAAACTTACGGACCGGCTTTCGTTGACGCTTTAAAAGAAGACAGAAAGAGTTTATATTCTGCAGATTTATTGCGTTCAGGCTTTTTTATTGTACTGACTTTTGGAATTTTATGGTTGTATATCAAAAATAAACTAGCTCAACAAACGACTTTGATTATCGTAGGTCTTTTAATGATTTTCGATTTGTTTTTTGTAGATAAAAAATACGTTTCTGCTAAAGATTTTGTGAGCCCTGCACAGATTGCGGCTCCTTTTCAGGAAACGCCTTCTGATGCTCAGATTTTAAAAGATACAACACATTACAGGGTTTTCGAAGTAAACGGAAATATGTCAAGTGCGCGTGCATCTTATTTTCACCATTCGCTTGGAGGATATCATGCTGCAAAACCTAGAAGAATTCAACAGTTATTCGATTACCAGATTGCAAAAAATAATATGGAAGTTTTGGATATGTTGAATGTTAAGTACATTATCCAAACTGATAAACAAGGAAAAGAATTTCCGACAGTAAATCCAAATGCAAATGGAAATGCTTGGTTCGTTAGTGCCGTAAAATTGGTAAATAAGCCGGACGATGTAATGAAAACTTTGGATCATATTGATACTAAAAGCGTAGCTGTTTTTAATGTTCGTGAGAATGAAGCTAAGTTTAAAAGTGCCCGTTTAAAGAAACAATGGGATACTACAGGAACGATTAAAGTAGTAGAGTACAAGCCAAACTATATCAAGTATAAATCTGATAATGCAAAAGATGGCCTGGCTGTTTTTTCTGAGATTTATTACAAAAATGGTTGGAATGCCTATATCGATGGTCAACTGACAAATCATTTCCCGGTTAATTATGTTTTAAGAGCAATGGAAATTCCGGGAGGACAACACACTATAGAGTTTAAATTTGAACCTCAGGTTATAAAAACAGGAGGTATAATTAATTTGGTAAGCTCAATAGGGATGTTATTGCTTTTGATTGGAGGAATTTATTTCGAAAGATTCTTTCGTAAAGATTCACAAAAAAGTTACAAAGAGACTCCAAAAAATAGTTAAAAATCTTTGCAAAACTTCGCGAATTTTCATGAACGAAAGAAGGTGAAAATTAAAAAGGAGACTCAAGGGGTATTCTAATTAGGAATTAGGATCATTTAGTATCTTTGCTAATACATGTTAAGGGCTAGACAATGAAAAAAAATGTATTAAGTTTTGGTACTCCAAAAGAATTGGAAGCTAATAGAATAGCTGAAATACAATCGCTTTCGTATTTAGAAAAATTAATGGCAATTATCGAAGTTTCTTATATGCTGAAAACGGCAAAAGTAATTCAATCTAAAAAACGATGAATGAACAAATAGTAGCTATTTGGAATAGTTTTTTGAAAACAAAGAAATATATAACTATTGGAAGATTTGCAGTAAATATATATGGTTATAATAGAAATACAGGTCATATTGATATTTACTTGGAAGATACTAACTTGGCAAGGCCAATAATAGAGCAGAATAATATACTTAAACTGATATTTTCAGAAATTGAATAAACTTGGAACAAAAAAAACTCTTAATTATTACCTATTATTTCCCACCGGCAGGAGGACCTGGTGTACAGCGTTGGTTGAAATTTGTAAAGTATTTGCCTGAATTTGGTGTTCAGCCTATTGTTTATGTTCCTGAGAATCCAACTTACCCAATAGTCGATGAAGGTTTGGTGAGCCAGATCTCTGATAAAGTGATTGTTTTAAAGAACAAAATTTGGGAACCTTATCAATTGGCTTCTGTTTTTTCTAAAAACAAAACCAAGAAAATTAGTTCCGGAATTTTTCCTCACAAGAAAAAGCAAACCTTTTTAGATAAAATATTTCTCTGGATCAGGGGAAATCTTTTTATTCCGGATGCCCGTGTTTTTTGGGTAAAGCCTTCTGTGACTTATCTTGAAAAGTACATTAAGGAGAATAATATCGATACGATTGTAACTTCCGGGCCACCACATAGTTTGCATTTAATAGGTTTAGAACTCAAAGAAAAATTAAATGTAAAATGGTTTGCAGATTTTCGCGATCCATGGACAACGATTGGATACCATAAAGCATTGCGATTATCAGCTTATGCTGCAAAAAAGCACAAAACTCTTGAGAGTAAAGTACTAAATACTGCAGATACCATTATTGTAACCAGTAAAACTACAAAAACCGAGTTTCAGGCGATTACCAATAAACCTATTTCGGTTATTACAAATGGTTATGATATCGAAAATGTAGAGAAACAAACTCTCGATACAAAATTTACTTTAGCACATATTGGATCATTTTTATCAGATAGAAACCCTGAATTTTTATGGGAATGTCTGGTAGAATTACTTCGGGAAATAGAAAGCTTTAAATCACATTTAGAAATTAAATTGATTGGGGCGGTAAGTCAGGAAGTTCTTGATTCGATTGCAGAATTTCAGTTAAATGACTATTTGAATCTTCTGGGATATGTTTCGCATCACGAAGCAATTGCACATCAAAAAAAATCTCAGGTTTTACTTTTAATAGAGATTAATTCTGAAGATACTAAAAGTATAATTCCCGGTAAATTGTTTGAATATATGGTGTCAAACCGTCCAATAATTGCCATTGGGCCAAAGGGTTCTGATTTTGCCGACATTATTACAGATACAAATACGGGAGTATTTTTTGATTATTCTGAAAAAGCGAAATTAAAAAGTGTAATTTTGGACTTTTATAATCAATTTTTGGAGGGGAAATTACAAGCCAATGGTGTTGGTTTACAACAATATTCAAGAAAAAACCTGACCAAACAATTGGCACAATTGATTAACGAATCTTAAGATTGCAATAATCTGAAATCAAACCCGATAGCTATCGGTACTAAAATCTAAAATCCAAAAATGGGTATTGTTTTAAATCAGTCTTTCAAAAATACAATTATTACATATATAGGTTTCGCTATTGGGGCTGTTAATACACTTTACCTGTACCCAATTTATCTGGGAGCAACATATTATGCATTGACAAACTATATTTTGTCTGCTGCAAATGTTATTATGCCATTGTTTGCTATTGGAATGCAAAATACATTAGTCAAATTTTATTCCCAGTATAAAACCGAAGAAGAAAGAGAGCAGTTTTTGTCTTTTACAGCCTTGTTTCCTATCCTGATGTGTATTCCGTTAGGGATTATCGGGATTTTCTTTTTTGATGATATTACAGCCTTTGTAACCAAGAAAAATCCTGTTGTAAAAGAGTTTATGTTCTTAATTCCATTTATTGGAATCTGTATGGCCTATTTTGAGATTTTCTATGCCTGGGCAAGAGTTCATATGCATTCTGTTTTTGGAAATTTTATAAAGGAAGTAGGTTTGCGTTTGGTTTCTACTATCGCTTTGGTAGGATTATATTTTAATTGGATGAGCCTAGTTCAGTTTGTGTATTTTACGGCAGCTATTTATTTTGTAGCATTTTTGATTACGATGTTTTATGCCTTTTATATCAAAAAGCCTAAGTTTCAAATCAGTATTCCTGTGAATGTAAAAAGTGTAATGGAATATACTTTTTTTATAATTCTCTCAGGAAGTGTAGCCAATTTACTTTTAGATGGTGATAAGCTGATCCTGAATCAATATATGAAGATTGAGAATATTGCTTATTATTCAGTAGCTACGTATATTGCTTTAGTTATTTCGGTTCCAAGTCGTGCGATGCATCAGATTGTATATCCAATTACCGCCAGATTAATGCACGAAAACAAACATGATGAACTAAATAGTTTGTATAAAAAAACCTCAATAAATCTTCAGATTGTGGGAGGATTTGTAATGTTGTGTATTTTTGTTAATATCGATCAGCTGTACGAAATTGTTCCCGAAGATTACAGAGGCGGTATTCCTGTAGTTTTTATGATTGGTTTATCAAAGTATTTTGATCTTATCTTAGGTAATAATAATGCGATCATCTTCAATACAAAATACTATCGTACGGTATTGTTTTTGGGATTGGCTTTAGTTGTTGCGACCTTTGTTTTAAATATAATTTTCATACCAATTATGGGTATTATAGGATCTGCATTTGCGACATTATTGTCCATAACCCTATACAGTTTAGCCAAGCTGCTGTTTGTGGTTAAGAAGCTTGACTTATATCCGTTTACAAAGCAAAATCTCCATTCACTGGCCGTTACAGGCGCTTTGTTTTTGATGTTTTATTTTTGGGAGTTTCCTGTTTATCCATTAATTGGAATTGCCTTAAAATCAGTTTTAGTAACGATTTTATATGTTTACCTGAATTACAAGTTTAATATCTCTCCTGATATTAATAAAGTGATCGATATGCTTTTTCGAAAAATAGGAATTAAAATTTAGTACGATTTTATTGGGAAAAGCAAAGTAATTTAGATTTGGACCTATTTTGTTTTTATATTTGTTGCAGGGATAATCAATTAATTGCCGGCAGATATGAAAAAGAAAATACTTTGTTTTTTAGTGTTCTTCATTACTTTGTTTTCTACATTGGTTTTTGCCCAAAAAGATAGTATACAAACATCAAAAACGGCGATTCCTGAATTAAAGCAAAAAAAATATCCTGTTGCTCCTTTTAAAGACACACTTTTTTATGTCTACAATAAAGTAGGTTCTTTCTCTGCCGAAAGCAGGGCAAATGCTATTACCGAAAAAATCAGAAAACTTTACGAAGATTCTTTTTTTCAGGAAGATTCTATTTCAGTCGTGCCTTCAGACATATCTCAGGATATTATGTATAAGAACGATTTTGTGATCATGTCTATTTTAGATATCGATGCAATGGCCGAAAATCAAACAGCCGCTTATATCGCCAAACGAAATTTAGGTTTGATTAAAAAAGCAATCATTTATCAAAATGAAAACTATTCAATGCTTCCTAAAAGGTTAGGATATACAGCTTTGTTAATTTTAATTATAGGTATAGTTTTGTATTTTGTAGGCAAAGCTTTTAATCGCATAAAGCTACATATCCTAAAAAACAGCGATAAATATTTTAAAGGATTTACCTATAATAATATAAAAATCCTGTCACCGCAAAAGCAGCAATTTCTTTTAATGCGTTTGTACAGTTTTGTAAAAGGTATTACGCTCATTTTAATTGTTTATTTGTCATTGCCTATACTGTTTAGTATTTTTCCGGCTACAGAAGCTTATACAACAACTTTATTGCGATGGATCCTTACTCCTGCAAAATTAGCTGTGATGGGATTTGTCGATTTCCTGCCAAGTTTGGTTACAATCGTAGTAATCGTCTTTATTTTTAAATACACCATAAGAGTAATCCGATTCTTTTTTGATGAAATTAAAAAAGAAAATATAAAAATTGATGGCTTTTATAGTGACTGGGCAATGCCAACATTTAATATTATACGATTTCTATTGCTGGCTTTTATGGTCGTTATTATTTTTCCCTATTTGCCAGGATCAGATTCTCCAATTTTCAAAGGAGTTTCAGTGTTCGTAGGTATTTTATTCTCACTAGGTTCTTCTAATGCGATTGCAAATATGGTTGCAGGATTGGTGATTACTTATATGCGTCCGTTTAAGATAGGAGATTTTATAAAAATAGGAGATGTAAGTGGTGAAGTTATCGAAAAAACAGCTTTGGTTACCCGTATCAGAACGCCAAAATTTGAAGATATTACTATACCAAATGCTACGGTTTTGTCAAGTACATCTACAAATTATTCTTCGAATACAAAGCAGGTCAACAATGGTTTGCTAATTCATACCACAGTCTCAATAGGTTATGATGTACCCTGGGCAGCAATTCATAAAGCTTTGATAGAAGCTGCATTAAAAACAGAAATGATAGAGAAAACCCCACAGCCTTTTGTTTTGCAAACCAGTTTAGATGATTTTTACGTTTCGTACCAGATTAATGTTTATACCAAACAACCCACAAAACAGCCATTAATTTATTCGTCGCTTCATCAAAATATTCAGGATTCGTTTAATGCTGCAGGAATCGAGATTATGTCGCCGCACTATAATGCAGTACGTGACGGAAACAATACTACTATTCCTGAAAATTATTTGAAAAAGGATTATGAAGCGCCTTCTTTTAATATTAAAAAGAAAGACTAAAATATCGATAATCTGATAAAACTTAAAAAAATTAACAGTGGTTTGTTTTGCAGTTAATTTTATAAAATATAATTTTATGTGAGAATTTGGCAACACTTCGCTTTTTGAGATAAAAAATATCTGACTTAAGGCAATAAAAGTGAAGGTTGTGCTGTTTTTAGGATTGTAACAATTGTTACAAAATTAAAATATACAAAGTAATTGTAGTAGTATTTGGATTAATTTATTAATGAATGATTATGAAAAAGAATGAACTCAGTCAGGAGCAAAGCTTACAAGTATTTTCTAATATGATATCAAACAAAGTTCATAATGGATTTACATTAGAAGAGAGAAATGACGAATTTCTTTTTGCAGTTCTTTCCAAAGGCGGAAAAGTGGTAAATCATGGTTTGAATTTCATTATTTTTTGCCTGACTTTAGGATTGTGGTCATTTGCATGGCTTTATCTAACCATTGAGGCCTCAAAGCAAAAAAAAGTATTAGTTGCCATTGATGAAGATGGATTTCCCTTTGAGGAAAGATGTTTAGTAGCTTAACGATTTAAATTTTTAAACAGAAAAGCCATAAATTACAGTAAATAATTATTGTAATTTATGGCTTAATTATTTTTATTTGTCTGTCCGGCTAAGCGAAGTCGAAGCTTTACGTGATGCCCTTCGACCACTTTGCGGTAAATGTTATTTTATATTATTTTTTTTAGAATAAAATTATACCTCAGGGTAATAGTATCACAGTAAGTTCAGTCTGAAAAACTTAGAACAACCTTAGAGACTTAGTAGCTTTTTTTACAATTTATCTTTCAAATAAATCCCTGTAATTGATTTTTTCTCTTTTACAATATCTTCCGGCGTTCCCACGGCTAATAAATGCCCACCGTTTTCTCCACCTTCAGGACCTAAATCAATAATCCAATCTGCACATTTTATCAGGTCAAGATTGTGTTCGATTACAATTATCGAATGTCCCTTTTCTATCAAAGCATCAAAAGAAGCTAATAGTTTTTTGATGTCATGAAAGTGTAAACCTGTTGTAGGTTCATCAAATACAAATAAAGCTTTGTCTTTCGTGGCGCCTTTTACTAAAAACGAGGCTAATTTGATACGTTGTGCTTCACCACCGGAAAGTGTCGATGAAGATTGTCCTAATTGTACATAACCCAAACCTACATCCTGAAGCGGCTGTAATTTTTGAGTAATTTTTGTTTGTTTGTTTTTATTAAAAAAAGCAATTGCATCATCGATAGTCATAGTTAGAATATCGTTGATATTTTTATTGTCAAAAGTAATCTCTAAAACTTCTTTTTTGAATCGTTTTCCTCCACAAGTTTCACAAGGCAATGATACATCGGCCATAAAGACCATTTCGACATTTATAGAGCCTTCTCCTTTACAAGTTTCACAACGGCCTCCATCAACATTAAAAGAGAAGTGTTTCGCCTGATATCCTCTTATTTTTGATAATTTTTCTTTGGCATACAGATCACGAATTTCATCGTAAGCCTTGATATAAGTTACCGGATTTGATCTTGAACTTCTTCCAATTGGGTTTTGATCAACATATTCGATATGTTTGATCTGCGAAAAAGAACCTTTTATTTCGCTAAACTGACCTGCTTTTTCAGATGCATTTTCCAGCTTTTTCTGCATCGCCGGAAATAGGATTTTCTTAATCAATGTACTTTTCCCACTTCCCGAAACTCCCGTAATTACAGTTAAAACGTCTAAAGGAAACGTAACATTAATATTTTTTAAGTTATTTTCTCTGGCACCAACAATATCAATATGATTTTTGAATTTTCGTCTCTTTTTAGGAACTGAAATTTCTAAATCGCCATTGAGGTATTTTGCTGTTAATGAATCTGATTTTAATATTTCTTCATAAGTTCCCTGAGCGACTAAATGACCACCAAAAGTTCCTGCTTCAGGACCAATATCTATAATCATATCGGCAGCTTTCATGATATCTTCATCATGCTCAACAACAATCACTGTATTTCCTAAATCACGAAGCGAAAGCAAAACCTTAATTAATCGCTCTGAATCTTTTGGGTGCAAACCAATACTTGGCTCATCGAGAATATACATAGAACCCACCAAACTGCTTCCTAATGATGTAGCAAGGTTAATACGTTGCGATTCTCCTCCGGAAAGGGTTGCCGAATTTCGATTTAAAGTAAGGTAATCCAGACCAACTTCTGTCAGGAAAGACAAACGATTATTGATTTCGACCATTAAACGTTTGGCAATTTGCTGTTCGTAAACATTAAGATCGATGTTTTTGAAAAAAGTAACCAAATGTTTAATCGGTAAATCAACTAAATCAGAAACCGTTTTACCATTTATTTTTACGTACGAAGCCTCTTCACGTAAACGTTTTCCGCGACAAGCGTGGCATTTTGTTTTTCCGCGATAACGGGACAGCATCACACGATTTTGAATCTTATAATTTTTTTCTTCCAGTTCTTTAAAGAAACCGTTCAGACCCTGAAAATAGCCATTCCCTTTCCATATTAAATCCTTTTGCTCTTCAGAAAGTTCAAAGTAAGGTTTATGAATAGGGAAATCAAATTTGTAAGCATGTTTGACCAATTCATCCTTGTACCAACTCATGCTGTCACCTCTCCACGGGTATATTGCATTTTCGAAAACAGATAAAGAAGTATTAGGAACAACCAAATCAGCATCAATACCAATAATATTTCCGTAACCTTCGCAAACTGGGCAAGCTCCGTAAGGATTATTAAAACTGAACAAATGAACATTTGGCTCCAGGAATGTGATTCCATCCAATTCAAAATTATTCGAATACGTAAATCTTTTATCTGAGTTTAACTCCTGTAGGTAGCAAATTCCTTTTCCTTCAAAAAAAGCAGTTTGTACAGCATCTGCCAATCGATTATAAAACTCTTCTTCGTCTTTGACAACAATCCTGTCAATGATTAGTAAAATATCTTTATTGTCTAATTTGTGTAAATCTGTAGGCGTAAAATCATCCAGACGCACCATTTCGTTATTGACCAAAATACGGGCAAAACCTTGTTGCAGCAAAACTTTTAGTTTATCTTCTAATTGTCTTCCTTCTTCTAAATGAATAGGAGCAAGCAACATCCATTTGCTGTCTAATTCCAATGTTTTTACATCGGCAACAACATCAGTAACCGTGTTTTTTTTAACTTCCAATCCTGAAATTGGCGAATAAGTACGTCCAATTCTTGCGAATAAAAGTTTAACGTAATCGTATATTTCAGTCGAAGTTCCAACAGTCGAACGTGCATTCGTTGTATTTACTTTTTGCTCAATGGCAATTGCAGGTGCAATACCTTTTATGTATTCTACTTTTGGTTTGTCTAAACGCCCTAAAAACTGACGCGCGTATGATGATAAACTTTCAACATAGCGGCGTTGTCCTTCGGCATACAAAGTGTCAAAAGCCAAACTTGATTTACCTGATCCTGAAAGACCTGTAATAACGACAAGTTTATTTCTTGGAATCGCAACATCTACATTTTTTAAATTATGTACCTGCGCTCCTTTAATTATAATATTATGTTTTGGGTCGAGTGTAGAAAGATCAATTTGCATAAAAAAAGTCAATTTTTACAAAAGTAATCAATTTTGAATTGAGTTTTGTTAATGAGATTGTTACAAATTTTAACAGATTTACATTGAAGGAAAATGGTTTTAGGATTGATATTTTTTTTACTAAAAACTTGTTGGTTCATTATAAAATAAGCTATTTTAGAACTGTTTTTGTAATAAATTAATACCACGGCTAAAATTGAAGACTAAATTTACTATGCTGCTTTTTTTAATGAGTTTTCTCTTGTTTTCTCAGGAATTTCCGCCCATTGTCAAGTATTCATCAGCTGTTTATGGCGCCGGAAATCAGAGTTGGATGATTGCTCAGGACGATCAAAACTATATGTATTTTGCTAATAATGACGGGCTTTTAGAATACAATGGTACAAATTGGCAGTTATATCCTACAGCCAACGAAACTATTATGCGATCTGTAAAAGTAATTGGGAACAAAATTTATACAGGCTGTTACATGAATTTTGGGTATTGGACAAGACAAGCAAATGGCAAATTAAAATATACTTCGCTTAGTGATACTATCAAAAATAAAATTTTAGATGACGAGCAATTCTGGAACATTCTTAAGTATGATCATTGGATTTTGTTTCAATCCTTAAACCGAATTTATATCTATGATACAAAAAACGGAAAATTTAAAATAATTGCACCTAAAAATGGTGTGGTAAAGTCGTTTGCATCTAAAAATGCCATTTATTTTCAAACGCTTAATGAAGGGCTTTTTGAGATCGAAAGCGGAATAGCTAAATTGGTTTCTGATGATCCGATTCTTAAAAGGTTTACGATCGTTAATATGTTTACGACAGAAGATGGTTTGCAGATTCAAACACAATTAGACGGGATTTATAAATTGGCAGGAAAAACTTTGACACGTTTTACTACGGATGTTGATGCGGAATTAAAATCGAGTTTTGTTTACAGCAGCCAGCTTTTGCAGGACGGAAGTTTTGCATTGGGAACGGTTTCTAACGGAATCTTTATTTTATCTGATAACGGAAAATTGAAATATCATATTTCGCAAAGTAAAGGGTTGAGCAACAATACTGCTTTATCACTTTTTGAAGATAAGGATCAGAATTTGTGGGCTGGACTTGATAATGGCATCAATTGTATCAATATCAATTCGCCGGTACATAGTTTTACAGATGATACCGGGGTTTTAGGAACAGTTTATGCTTCGGCCACTTTTAATGGTTTGTTGTATGTGGGAACAAATCAGGGATTATTTTGTAAAAACATTCAAAGTAACTCTGAGTTTAAATTCATCAATGGAACAAAAGGTCAGGTTTGGTCTCTTTTTATATTTGACAACACGCTTTTTTGCGGGCATGATTCGGGAACTTTTATTGTGACAAATGATTCCGCCAGAAGTATATTTTCAGGATCGGGAACCTGGAAATTTGAACAGGTTCCAAATTCGAAGACCCAATTGCTTCAGGGAAATTATTACGGAATTTCGGTTTTAGAAAAGGTAAACAATCAATGGAGATTCAGAAACAAAATTCAGGGGTTTGATTATTCTTCCCGTTATTTTGAAATCACGGATAATTATGATGTTTATCTAAGTCACGAGTACAAAGGAGTTTTTAGATTAAAATTAGATCAGTCGTTGTTGAAAACTCAAGGTTTCTATGCTTATAAATCTCCCAATAAAGGAAAAAATGCAAGTTTGACCAAATTTAATAATCAAATTTATTATGCTTATAAAGGCGGTATTTTTAAATTAAATCCAAAAACAAAACAGTTTGAGAAAGACAATCTGCTCAGTTCTATTTTTGAGAAAGACGAATATACATCCGGTAAATTAATTGTTGATAATTCTAATAAAATCTGGTTATTCTCTAAAAATTACATTCATTATTTTTCTGCCAGTAAATTGAGCAATCAATTAAAACAGAATATAATCCCAATTCCGTCATCGTTAACCAATTCGATGCTGGGTTTTGAGAACATTACTCAAATCTCAAAAACGACTTACTTAATAGGTACTACTGATGGCTATTATACATTGAATATTGAAGATCTGAGTTTTAAAAATTATACTGTTTTTATAACGGATATCAGCATTAATAAACAAAATGAAATTTTAAAAAATGTAGCAATCAGCAGTGAAGGAAGTTTTCATGCCAATGAAAATAATATCACATTAAACTATACAGTTCCGGAATATAATAAGTACATCAACTCAGAATATCAATATTGTCTCGAGGGTTTCCAGAACGAATGGAGCGAATGGAGTACAAAGGCGACTGTGAATTTTAAAAATCTTTCTCCGGGAAAATATACATTTAAAGTAAGGGCAAAATATGCCAATACTATCTTGCAAAATACAGCCACTTATACCTTTGTTATTTTAAAACCCTGGTATCTGACAAATCTGGCCTGGTTTATTTATTTTCTTTTAATGTGTGTACTGGCTTATTTTATCAATAAATCATACAGAAGTTATTATCAGAAACAAGAAAAGAAGTTAATTGAAGAAAATAACCTTTTATTGGAAATTAAAGAACTAGAAAACGAGCAGCAATTAATGAAACTTCGCAATGAGCAGCTGTCTCAGGATGTTGATAATAAAAATAGGGAACTGGCAGTTTCGACAATGAGTTTAAACAGCAAAAATGAATTGCTTGCGTTTATAAAAGAGGATTTAAAGAAAACAAATCAAAACGACAGTAATAACATAAAATCTGTAATAAGCACCATTAACAAAAATATTACCGAGGAAGATTCGTGGAATGTTTTTAAGGAAGCATTTGATAACGCCGATAAAGATTTCCTTAAAAGAATCAAACAACTTCATCCCGTATTAACCCCAAATGACCTGCGACTTTGTGCGTACCTGAGATTGAACCTTTCATCTAAAGAAATTGCTCCATTGTTTAATATTTCAGTTCGAAGCGTAGAGATAAAAAGGTATCGTTTGCGTAAAAAAATGGATTTACAGCACGAAATCGGTTTAGTCGAATACATTCTGGCTGTATAGTACATCAACAAACGACTCAAAAAAACTATACATTACCTCAACATTAACTATTTGTTGTGAATTCACTACAAATATGTTAAATAAATTAACATTCATGATTTATAGTTAAATAAGGGTATTTTTTAAGAAATGTTAAATGTACACAGGCTTTTTTTATGATGTATGTTTTTTGTTGTGGTTAATTTTGTTGTTTTCCTAAAGAGTTATGATAAATTTATCTTTCAATAAAAACTAACTAATTATGAAATCCAAATTATTACTAACCGTACTAATTCTGTTTACATCTTATGCGTTTTCGCAGTCCCTTGATGTAAGCGGAACAGTACTAGATGGCTCAGGATTATCACTTCCTGGCGTAAATGTAAAAGTTAAGAGTTCTTCGCAAAGTACAACCACAGACTTCGACGGATCTTTTAAATTATTAGATGTTCCAAAAGGAACAACAATTGTTTTCAGTTATATAGGTTTCAGAACACAAGAAGTTGTGGTTTCAGGAACCAAGATAACAGTAAAAATGAGCGACGATGCAAGATCTCTTGATGAAGTCGTAGTTATAGGTTACGGAACTCAAAAGAAAAGAGAAGTAACCGGAGCTGTTTCTGTAGTAGACAGCAAAACGCTTGATATCCTGAAACCAGCAAGAATCGAGCAAGCACTGCAAGGAACAATTTCAGGTGTAAATGTTACGACACAATCAGGATCGCCGGGCGCAGCTCTGGATGTTCGTATTCGTGGTATAGCTACAAATGGTCAAAACGGACCCACTGCTATTATCGATGGTTATGTGGGAGATTTAAGTATACTGAATCCAAATGATATCGAAACGATTACTGTATTAAAAGATGCGCAAGCGGCTATTTATGGTACTATTGGTGCAAACGGAATCATTTTGATTACCACTAAAATGGGTAAAAAAAATTCGAAAACAAAAATATCTTTTAATAGTTATACCGGATTTCAGGAAGCTTCAAGAAAGTTACCAATGCTAGATGCTACTGAATATGCTTTGTTACTAAATGAAAGTTATGCCAATGGCGGGAAAGCACTTCCTTATCCAAACGTAAGCGGTTTGGGCAAGGGAACGGACTGGCAGAAAGAAGTTTTAGGCAAAGGTGTTCCAATATTAAATAGTGATCTGACTATTTCAGGAGGTTCTGATAAAATTACCTATTCAATCAGTGGTTCCCATTTAGATCAGGAAGGTATTGTAGGCGAAGGTAAATCGGGTTATTTAAGAAATACTGCCAGACTAGCATTAGGAGCTGACTTGAGCGATAAGTTTAAAGTAAAAACAAATGTTATCTATACTTATTTCAATAGAAAAACAATTAACGAAAATGGATTAGGATCTGTTTTATTTAATGCTTTAAATATACCTGCAACTCTTACACCTTATGATGCAAATGGCAATTTTACATTAGTGCCAAGCACAACAGGATTAGGAACAGAAATAATCAATCCGTTAGCACAAGTTGCGAATACGTACAACGATTACAATTATAAAAAACTAAATGGAAATTTTGGACTTGATTATAAAATTTTCAAAGGATTTGTATTAACAAGTTCAATTGGTTTTAATACTGCCAATAGCGAAGGTAAAAACTTTAGCCCACAAATAAGTTATGGCGGAAAAGTGTTTGATGTACAGAGAAGTTTTGTAACTCAAAGAACAGTAAATGACAATGATTATTCTTTTGACCTTTACGGAACTTATACTGCAAAAATAGCAGAAAATCATAATATTACGGCGACAGTAGGAAATACCATTTATAAACAATGGGGAAATTCAGCAGTTGCAACAGGTTTTGATGTTCCTAATAATTCCTGGGATTATGCAGATCTTTCTTTAACAAAAGGAATCTCGACAGCTCTTAATACCGGAGGTTATGTTTACGATCAAAGAAGACTTTCTTATTTTGGAAGAGCACAATATGATTATAAAGGAAAGTATCTTTTTTCAGCAATGATCAGACGTGATTCTTCGACAAAATTTGGCCCAGGCAATAAAGTGGGATATTTCCCTTCTTTTACCGGAGGTTGGGTAGTTTCTGATGAAGGCTTCTTTGGAGAATCAAAAACATTTAATTTCTTAAAATTAAGAGCCAGTTATGGTACATTAGGAAATGATCAGATTAAAAATAATGGTTTTTTAAGTATTCTGGACGGAGAAGCTACTTATGTTTTTGACGGGGTTTTAGTAAATGGAATGGCGACAGGACAAATTCCTAACCCGGATTTGAAATGGGAAGAAGCCAGAAAGTTTGATGTTGGTTTAGATTTAAGATTAATCAACGATAAAGTTTCGATTGTAGCAGATTATTTTATTGATACACGAAAAGATTTATTAATACCAGGTATACCGGTTTCAGGAATTGTAGGAATTGGTGCTCCTGGAGCAAGTGCCCCAACAATGAATGCGGGAACAGTTAGAAACTCAGGATTAGAATTTGCAATAGATTACAAAGAGAAATTTTCAGATTCTTTTTCTATGAGCGTTGGTTATAATGTAACCTTTCTTAAAAACGAAGTGCTGGAAGTAAATAACGGAACTGGATTTATTGAGCAAGGTGGTTTTGGAGTAGGACAACCGGCAGCTTCAAGAATGGAAGCCGGAAAACCAATAGGATATTTTTACGGATATAAAACAGATGGTATTTTTCAGAATCAGGCAGAAGTTGACGCTCATCCATCGCAATTAGCTTTGGGAGCAAATGGCTCACCCGGCGATATTCGTTATGTAGATGTAAATGGCGATGGCGTAATCGACACTAAGGACAGGACCAATATTGGAGATCCGATTCCTAATGCCACAATGGGATTCAATATACAGCTGAATTATAAAAACCTTGATTTTGCACTTTATAGTTTTGCCTCAATAGGAAACGATATGGTACGTAATTACGAAAGAGTCCTTTCTGATGCCAATCGACTCGATTATGTTTTAGACAGATGGACAGGTGAGGGAACAAGTAATTCTGTGCCAAGAGTAACCACAGGAGCAACAGCAAATAATGTTCTTTCAGATTATTATGTTGAAGACGCTTCTTATTTTAGAATTCAAAACATACAAGTGGGATATACAATTAACCCAAAGGTGACTCAAAAAGCAGGGATTACGAAACTAAGACTTTATACGGGAGTAAACAACCTGTACACTTTTACCAAATATAAAGGTTTCGATCCGGGTGCTTCATTTGGACCTACAAACCAGGATGGAGTTTCTCAGTCGCCAATAGGTGCCGGAATCGATTACGGGTTTTATCCTGTTCCAAGAACCTATTTATTAGGTCTAAACATTAATTTTTAATTTCAATTAAAATGAAAAAATATTTATTTACAACCATTATAACGCTAACTCTGTTCTCGACAATAAGTATTTCTTGTTCAGATGAGTTTGTTGATCCAAAACCGAAATATTCTATAGATTCTGAAAACTATTTCAATTCTAAAGAAGATTATGAGCAGGCACTAATTGCAGCTTATGACTTGTTGCAATCTACTTATGCAAATGTTATTTTAGGAGAAATTGCTTCAGACAATACATTGGCCGGAGGAGAAAGCCCAACAGACGTAATTGGCTGGCAGCAAGTAGACGATATGATTCATACACCGATAAACAGCAATGTAAGAGACATCTGGAATTGGATGTTTGCAGGAGTTCAAAGAGCGAATTATATTCTTGAATTTAAAGATAAAACAGATTTTGAGGGAAAAAACCAACTGCTTGCAGAAACTCGTTTTCTAAGAGCATATTACCAGTTTGAGTTAGTGAAATGGTTTGGTGGAATCCCGATGAAAGCAGATGCCAGATTTAAAGTTGGAGATGAAAAAACAACACCGCGCTCATCAATTGCTGAAGTTTATGCCTCAATCGAAGCTGATTTAATTTTTGCGTCGGCTAATTTATCTCCAACAGCATCTCAAAAAGGGAGAGTTACAAAAGGTGCTGCTCAGGCATTACTAGGAAAAGCATATTTGTATCAAAATAAATATGTACAAGCCGCAGCATCTCTTGATGCCGTTATAGGTTCAGGAAAGTATGCATTACAAACAGATTTTGATGCCATGTTTGAATTAGCCGGAGAAAACGGACCGGAGTCTGTTTTTGAAGTACAGTATACAGATGTAGAAGGAGCAGCTTTTACTTGTTTGCAATGTAGCGAAGGGAATGTTGCAGTAGGTTTTAGCGGAATCAGAAATTATTCCGGCCCATTATTTTCTTCCGGATTTAGTTTTAATATTCCAACCCAGGAAGGCGCTGATGCTTTTGAAGCGGGCGACAAACGTAAAGATGTTACGATATTGGATATCGCAGCATGGGCAGCAGCAAATACAGCTTATGATAATGGAAAAGGAGTAACATTTGGAAAAGGAAATGAAGACACCGGTTATTTTAACAGAAAGTATTTGCCTAGAAAAAGAAGTGCAGAAGCACAAGGAGATTTAAATCTGACAAATCCAAACAACTACAGAGCAATCCGTTATGCCGATGTGTTATTAATGGCAGCAGAAGCCTATAACCGCGGTGGAATTGATGATACAAAAGCAAAAAATTACCTAAATCAGGTAAGACGCCGTGCTTTTGGAGATCTTAATCACGATATCTCAGCTTCAGGAGCAGCACTTACAGATTTTATTTTAGCCGAAAGAAGAGTAGAGCTTTTTGGCGAAGGACATCGTTTCTTTGATTTAGTAAGAACCGGAAAAGCAGTTGGGAAAATACCGGGTTTTAAAGCGAACAAAAACGAATTATTCCCATTGCCAATCGAAGAAATTCAATTTGCAAGCGGAAACTGGCAGCAAAATCCTGGATACTAAAAAAACACTATTATGAAAAAATTACATTTTATTATAAGCATTTTCGTTTTTACAATTCTTCTGAGTTGTTCAAGCGACGACAGCAATCTTGATTTAGAGGGGTTAAGTGCACCAACAAACATAGCTGTTTTGACTACTGTAACTCAGGATAATTCAGGTAAGGTAACTTTTACGCCAACCGGAGAAGGAGTTACCCAATACAAAATAAACTACGGAGACGGATCTCCTGATTCAGATTATTTTTCGACAGGAGCAACTACAACCCATACCTATAAAGAAGGCGTTTATAAATCTAAGATTATAGCAATGGGAGTTACAGGAAAAACAACCGAAATCAATAAAGATGTTATTGTTTCGTTTAAATCTCCTGAAAATCTTGTTGTAGTAATTACAAATGATGTATCAGTTTCTAAAAAAATAACTGTTAAAGCAACGGCCGATTTCGCTTTGTTTTATGATGTTTATTTTGGAGAACCGGGCACAACAACTCCAGTTTCAGTCAACAATGGCGAGTCAGTTTCATTTACGTATAAAGAAGCCGGAACATACACAGTTCGTATAGTTTCAAAAAGTGCTGCCATTAAAACCGTTGAACATACAGAGCAGATTACAGCAATATTAATAGTTAATCCAACTGCTTCAGCTCCAACTCCTCCAAATAGACTGGATGCCAATGTAATTTCTATCTACAGTTCGAAATATAAAGATGTAGAAGGAACTGATTTTAATCCAAATTGGGGACAATCAGGGACTTTGTCAGAATTTGAATTGGCGGGTGATAAAATGCTGAATTATACCAACCTAAATTATCAGGGAATTGAACTAAAAGGTGTGACAGTTGATGTTTCAGCAATGGATTATATTCATATGGATATTTGGACAGCAGATTTAGAGAAACTGGATATATTTTTAATTAGTAAAACGAATGGAGAAAAAGCGGTTAGTAAAAATCTAACAGCGAATCAATGGACAAGTGTTGATATTCCGATTTCGGCTTTTACAAGTCAGGGATTAACGGTGGCTGATATTTTTCAACTAAAACTAGTTGGAACTCCTGCAGGTAAAAATGTATTTATAGACAATATTTATTTTTATAAACTGCCAGCTCAATCTGTATCATTACCTCTTGATTTTGAATCTGCTGATTTAACTTTTGGCTGGGGCGGATTTGGTAATGTAGATGCTTCTGTAGTAACAAATCCTAATAAAACCGGAACGAATGTATCTGATAAAGTAGTTAAGATAGATAAAAAATCACAAGCAGAAACCTGGGGAGGAGCAAGTTTAAATCTTGAAAGTACGCCTGATTTTAGTAAAGGAACAAAAATAAAAGTAAACGTTTGGTCGCCAAAAGCAGGAGTTGATATATTGTACAAAATGGAAGTTTCGACCTCGCCAAAAGACGGGAATGGTAATCCAACAGTATTTATAGAAGTACATGCAACAACAACAGTTGCCAATGCCTGGAATGTTTTGACATTTGATCTTACGAGTGCGGCTGATTTTAGTGCTAATAATAAATACGACAGAGTAATTTTATTTCCGGACTTTGGAAAAGCAGGAACAGGAGATACTTATTACTTTGATGATATAAAACAATCCAATTAAAATAAAAAATCATGAGCAAAAAAATAATTATAAATATCGTATTACTTTTTGCACTGGTGTTAGCAATAAGTTGTCAAAATGACGATCATTCTTTTGGAGATTTGTCAGCACCAGCGAATCTGAAGATTACGGCTGAAATCATAGGGAAAACTGCCGCTGCTCCCAACGGAGACGGATCAGGAATGGTAAAGTTTACTGCAAAAGGAGACAATACCGTTTCGTATAAATATGCCTTTAGCGATGGTACATCAGAGAATTCTCCAAGCGGTATATTTACAAAACGTTTTACAAAAACAGGATTAAATAAATATACAGTTACCGTAATCGCTTCAGGAAGAGGTGGTGTAGCCACCAATATAACGACAGAAGTCGAAGTATTGAGTAACTTTAGAGATGATGAAGCCGTTCAGCTTTTAACTGACGGAACTTCTAAAAAATGGTATTGGTCAGCTTCTGAGCCGGGACATTTGGGAGTAGGTCAAAATAATGGAGATGCTACCAAAAATTATTTTCCAAATTATTATTCAGCAGGAGTTTGGGAAAAAGCAGCATCGCCGGCAAGCAGCTGTTTGTACGATAATGTATTGACATTCTCTAAGGATGGTGACGCATTAAAATTTGAGTTAGATAATGGTGGTTCAACATTCTTTAATGCTGCTTTTGCGAGTGTAGCAGGAGGAAGCTCGCCAAGTGATATTTGTCTGGCATATAATGCGACTGGTAAAAAAACAGTTTCATTAAGCCCTTCAGAGTCAGTTGTAATGGCAAATCCAAATCACGCAACACAAACCAGAGGTACAACAATGAGTTTCTCTGATGGCGGATTTATGGGTTACTATATTGGTCAGAATTCCTATGAGATCCTGTCTATTACAGCCAATAGAATGGTCGTAAGAGCAGTTATGGGCGGTGATCCTTCATTAGCCTGGTATCATATCTTTACTACTGTAAAACCTAGTCAGGCACCTCCTGCAGAATATACAAAATTAGTATGGTTTGATGAGTTTAACACAGACGGTGCTCCGGATCCTGCTAAATGGACTTATGATTTGGGTAAAGGTGACAGCGGTTGGGGAAATAATGAGAAACAAAATTATACCAACTCAGCAACAAATGTGATTGTTCAGGGCGGAAGTTTAAAAATTACAGCTAAAAAAGAAGCTTCTGGCGGAGCTGATTATTCGTCGGCAAGATTAAAAACTGATGGTAAATTTAAATTTACTTACGGTAAAGTCGAGATAAAAGCTAAACTTCCAATTGGTGTAGGAACATGGCCGGCAATTTGGATGTTGGGATCAAACTATGCGACAAAACCCTGGCCAGCCTGTGGTGAGATCGATATAATGGAACATGTTGGAAAAAATCAGAATGTTATTCTAAGTACACTTCATTATCCTGGACATTCAGGAGGAGACGGTAATACAGGTTCTAAAACAATACCAAATGTTTCGACAGAATTTCATGTTTATAAAACAGTTTGGAGTCCTGCATCCGTACAAACGTTTGCAGATGATGTTCTAATTCATTCCGTTCCTAATGACGGCACTTTGCCTTTTAACAGCGACTTTTTCTTAATCCTGAATGTTGCTATGGGAGGCAATCTGGGTGGTATTATTGATCCTGCCTTTACACAATCTTCTATGGAGGTTGATTATGTGAGAGTATATCAATAATTTAGATTAATTAGTAAGAATGAAGTGAGAAGGTCAGTTAAGGCTGGCCTTCTTATTTTTTTTTCGAAATTTTAAAAGAAGACAATGAAAAAAGTAATTACACTATTAATGATTTCCAGTTTTTGTTTTGCACAAGAAGTAAAAAGGAAATTAGTTTGGGAAGAGAATTTTAATAAAAAAGAAGTTAACGAAGCTTTTTGGAATTTCGAAGTTGGTGATGGTTGTCCGGACCTATGTGGTTATGGCAATAATGAAAGACAGATTTATACCAAAACAAATCACGAAATCAAAGATGGAAATTTAATTATCGAAGCCAGAAAAGAAGGCAGCAAATATACATCGACTAAAATAACAACTAAAGGCAAAAAAGAATTTAGATATGGCCGAATCGAAGCCAAGGCAAAACTGCCTGTTGGTCATGGTCTATGGCCTGCATTCTGGATGTTAGGCGCTAATATTGATCAGGTAAAATGGCCAAAAACCGGAGAAATAGACATTTTAGAATATATAGGCAGAGATCCGCATATGGTGTACACCACTTTGCATACCCAAGACAGCCATGGTAATACCATTAATACAAAAAGAACTCCTTTTCCTAATATAGAAGAAGGATATCATGTATACGCAATTGAATGGACAAAAGATAAAATTGATTTTTTTGTAGATACTACACTCGTTTACACCTTTAATCCCGAAGTAAAAAACGAAGACACCTGGCCATTTGATAAACCATTTTATATTATAGTCAATTTAGCGATAGGAGGAAATTTTGGAGGTCCGGAAGTAGATGATACTGTACTGCCTCAAAAATACTATGTCGATTATGTTCGTGTTTATCAATAAAAGAATGTTCGACTGAAAAACTGTAATTAAATCAGATATGAACGTCTTAATTGTTTTATTATTAGGTGTTTATATCTGTTTTTTTTGTATTAAAAAAAGAAGGTGAATGAAGCTTTTTTAGCAATATGAGGTCTGAAATCATGTTTGTACAACAAAAATTAACGTTTTATTGTTAATTATTGTTCCACTTGTTTGCTTTTTAAAATAATAATTTGTTAAATTTGGTCAGAATATTAACATAACCACATAAACCCAAAAGAGACGCCTATTTTATAAAACTACTTTTTAGAAAATTACTCCAAATTTTAAACAGAAAACTAAAAAAGTAGTACTATGGCTGATCTGCATATTCCAGACGCTCTATTAGTGAAAAATTATGTCGATGGCAACGAAAACGCCCTTTCGACATTAATTAAAAGACACGAGTCTAAGATATATGGATTTATATATTCGAAGATTGCTGATAGAGATATTTCAAATGATATTTTTCAAGATACTTTTATTAAGGTCATTAAAACCTTAAAAAGTAATTCCTATAACGAAGAAGGTAAATTCCTGCCTTGGGTAATGCGTATTTCCCACAACTTAATCGTAGATCATTTTCGTAAAACCAAAAAAATGCCAATGTACAGAGAAACCGAAGAATTTTCGATTTTTTCTGTAATGTCTGACGATTCTTTGACTATCGAGAACAAAATGATATTCGATCAGGTCGAAGTAGACCTGAAAAAGATAATTGAAGAGCTCCCGTCAGATCAAAAAGAAGTTTTGGTAATGCGTATGTATCAGGATATGAGTTTTAAGGAAATATCTGAAATTACGGGTGTTAGCATTAATACAGCATTAGGAAGAATGCGTTATGCACTAATGAATTTAAGAAAAATAATTGATAAACATCAAATTATTTTAACCAACTAATACTATTTTAAGTAATAGCCCGTTATACTATAATAAAAACATTTTGATAGTATGGCAAAAATTTACTCTAAAAAGGCATTAGCTTCTAAAGATTTAAAACCTAAAAAAGAAGTTGTTTCTTTTTTACTTAATTATTCACAAGCATTAACAGTTGTGAAAATTGAGAATAAGAGTTTTGAAATTATAGCTAATTAAACAGCCCACTATATTTGTCGGATGTTTATTTCGAAAGAAAAACCAAATGGTCGTTTTGGTTAAAAAGCTCACTATTTGTATGCAAATACAGATAGTGAGTTTTTTTATGCGCTTAAGGCATCCCTTTACTTTTTAATAGTTTATAAAACCATTACATCAATTTAACAATGAATTGGTATATAGGTTTGTGAAGAGTGTTTTGTTAAAGTTTAATATTTTTATCTAATATCAAATATTTATTTTATATTTAGCTTTATTTTAGTTAAAAAACGATTTTTTATTCAATTAAATTGATGTATAAGTACAGTTTATGTATTAAAAAACTTTCAATATGTATAAAACTAAATTGTTCTAATAAAAATAATAGTTTAACCAAAACCAAATCATCTATGACCAAAAACTACCCTAACCCTGTTTTGTTTGTTGTCTATTTTAATATTTCGTAAAGAATATTAGAAAAGAGAGTGTTTATTAAATATTGACAAGTAGTAAAGGTGAAAATTTTCAACCTTTTAAATCCATGTTTATAATAAGCACTCCATAAGTAGTACCCTTAATCTATTTAACAACCAAACCTATCAGAAAATGAAAAAGAGCCTTAAAACCTTATTAGTGCTACTATTGCTAAATACCGGAGCACATGCTCAAAAAGAAGAAATTAAAGAAGCACAATCCTATTTAGCCAAAGGAAAAACTCAGGAAGCAGTAGCTATTTTAAAAAAAATAGAATATCTCGTCATCAATGCGCCCGTTGAGGTAAAGTCAGACTTCTACTTTACAAAAGGAAATGTTTACAAAGACTTAGCAACTAAAAATATAGATGCTGCAACTAATTTTGCTTTAGCAGTAGGAGCTTATCAGGATGTATTATTATACGAGAACGATTCTCAGATTTATAAATATGCCTTCAAGGCAAGTGTGGCACTAAAAGAGATGAAATCTAAATTGGTAGATGGCGCTTACAACGATTTTAAAGCGGAGAAATTCAAAGAAAGTGCAGACAAAAGTTATGAAGTTTACCTGTTCGACAAAAAAGATGTCAGAAATTTATTTAATGCAGCCTCAGCTTCTTTATCAGCTAAAGATTATAAATCAGCCATTAAATATTTCGAGGAACTTAGAAAGCTAAATTATACCGGTGAAGGAGTTCTTTTTTACGCAACCAATAAAAAAACAAAAACAGAAGAAGCTTTTGTTTCAATGAGCGCCCGGGAAGCTGGTATTCAGGAAGGATTATATGAAAAACCAAGAAATGTAAATCCACCCTCAAAAAAGGAGGAAATTATGACTTCTTTAGCCTTCTCATATATGGAAACTAATGATTATTGCAGTGCTGAAAAATATTTTGAAGATGGCTTACAAGTCAATCAAAATTGCATAACCTGTTATATTAATCTGGCTTATATAAAAATAGAGTTCAAAAAAGAATTACTTGATTTGATGGGCACCTTAGGAAACAGCCCTAAAGAAATGCAGCAATATGATAAGTTAGATGCCCAAAAAGATGATATTGTAAAGAGCGCCATTCCGTATCTTAAAAAGGCACTAACCATCGAGCCAAAAAACGAAAATGCTACAAAATCACTACTCGGTATCTATAGATCGCTCAATATGACCAGCGAATACAATACACTTAAAAGCAGTATGTAAAAACGAAATAGAAGCTACTTAACAATCTTTTTAGTAGCTTCTTCCTTTTTAGTTGCTTCTTCGATCAACGATTTTTTCCCAACAGTTCTCGTAATAATATCTTTCTCTAAACTCCATCCTCTTGCAGGCGAATACTCACGTCCGTACCAGATAATTTGTAAATGTAAATCATTCCATAATTCTCTAGGAAATAATCTTTTAGCATCTTTCTCAGTCTGCACCACGTTTTTGCCATTCGATAGATTCCATCTTAACATCAGCCTGTGAATATGCGTATCAACCGGAAAAGCAGGAACACCAAAAGCCTGAGACATCACCACACTGGCAGTTTTGTGTCCTACAGCAGGTAATTCTTCAAGAGCTTCAAAACTCTGCGGAACCTTTCCATCATGTTTGTCAATCAAAATATGCGATAAACCGTGAATTCCTTTCGATTTCATAGGCGACAAACCACAAGGACGAATAATTTCCTTTATTTCTTCGACAGACATTTTAATCATATCATACGGATTATCAGCCTTTGCAAAAAGTATAGGCGTAATCTGGTTCACACGTACATCCGTACATTGAGCCGAAAGTAGAACCGCAATCAACAGTGTATAAGGATCTTTATGATCTAATGGAATGGGTATAGTGGGGTAGAGTTCTTTTAACGTATTTATAACAAATTGTACGCGAGCTTCTTTATTCATTTCCGTATTTTTAATCTCGTAAAAATAGTATAATTTTAATGATGTGCCTAATCCAGTTTTTCGTTGCAACTCCTCGTTGTGGCAATAACATTTTTAAGCATTCGCAAGAGCTTCCGTTGGTCGCTTTGCCAATACAAAAAATGTAAATTACCGCAACTCCGGGGTTTTCACTGCAATCTGGGGCATGAAAAAAAGTTATAAGTAAAAAGTTAAAGGTTGAAAGGTATTGACTAAATTAAATCTCTAGTCTACTTATTTAAAATCTATGTTCTACATTCTTTTTTCTAAAATCTAAAAAATCTAACAATCTAATAATCTAAATAAATGACAACATTAAAAGCAGGTGATAAAGCTCCCGATTTTTCAGGAGTAGATCAGGACGGAAAAACACATAAACTGGCAGATTACGCCGGAAAAAAAGTGGTAGTTTTCTTTTATCCAAAAGCAAGTACGCCAGGATGTACAGCAGAAGCATGTGACTTAAGAGATAATTTCGAACGTTTTAAAGCCAATAATTACGAACTTCTGGGAGTAAGTGCTGACAGTCAGAAAGCACAGCTAAAATTCAAAGACAAATATGAATTTCCTTTTCCTCTATTAGCAGATGAAGATAAAACTGTAATCAACGCATTCGGAGTTTGGGGACCTAAAAAATTCATGGGAAAAGAATATGACGGAATCCACAGAACAACCTTCGTAATAGACGAAAACGGAATTATTGATGAGGTTATCGAAAAAGTAAAAACAAAAGAACACGCAGCCCAGATTTTGAAGTAGAAATTTTTGTTTCAGGTTTCAGGTTGCAATTTTGACGTGTAATTTTGGTATGGTTTTACCGCAAAGTACTCTAAGTTTTTTTGTTCCTAGTTTTATGAAAAGTAAAGTTCGCAAAGCTTTGTGTTGAAAAAGCTTTGCGAACTTTACTTTTTTTTTAAACTTACGCATACAAAATTTAGCGTGCTTTGCGGTAAAATTTTTATTCATTCAGAGCCTTAAACAAAAAAAGTCCCTAAATAAGGGACTTTTTTCTTTAAGTATTTTGTTCTAATTCTTTCTGCGGATGATATCCAAAAAGATGATGTTCTTTTATAATTTCGGCAATACCAGACGGAAGCATCGGTTCCCAACCTGGTTTTCCCTGATTGATCATTTTTAAAACCTCGCGGGAGAAAACTTCTAAATTGTGCGGATCATAATCAGCAATATCAACCACTTTTCCGTTGAATTTAAAGAATTTATACAATTCTTTCATTCTAGGATGTACCTTTAAGTTGTTAGAGTCCATCAAAACGCCATTGTCATCTAACATCGGATATAAGAAAACTTTCATATCTCTATAGAAAAGTTTTCCAAAGGCTTCCAGGATTCCACCGCTTAAATGACGGTAGTACTTCTCATCAAAAATATCAACTAAATTGTTTACACCCATTGCCAATCCCATTCTGGCCTTAGTATAATTAGCAAAGTATTCAACCACTTTATAATATTCCTGAAAGTTTGAGATCATTACAGTCTGGCCTAGTGAACAAAGCAATTCGGCCCTGTCCATAAAATCACGTTCATCAATTTCACCATCAGAACGTAAATTCGAAAGTGTAATTTCAAAAATAACCAGTGTATTATCTTTCTCAACCTTATTTTCCTCAAGAAACATTTTAAGCGATTTCTCGTACATGTCCATGTTTACTTTTGTAACCGGACGAAAACTTCCTCTAAGAGCAAGAAGGTTCTTTTTGTATAAGATAGAAGCCGGCAGAATGTTTTTTCCTTCAGGATTGAACATTACCGCATCAGTCATTCCGTTTTTGACCAATTGCAAACTAACCAAACGATTGTCAACATCTGCAAAACGAGGTCCTGAGAAGTTAATAGTGTCAATTTCGAGTTGGTCTTTGTCTAAGTGATCGTATAGGTAGCGAAGTAATCGTTTAGGATCGTTGTATTTGTAAAAAGCACCGTAAATAAGGTTTACTCCTAAGATCCCCAGTGTTTCTTGTTGTAGTCTGGCGTCAGTTTCTTTAAAACGAATGTGTAGAATAATTTCGTTGTAAGCTTCATCAGGTTCAATTTGGTATCTGATTCCAACCCAACCGTGGCCTTTAAATTGTTTGGCAAAATCTATAGTTGCAACAGTATTGGCATAACTAAAGAAGAGTTTGGTAGGATGTTTTTCTCTGCTTAATCGTTCTTCGATTATTTGACCTTCAAGAGTCAGCATTTTTTTTAATCGCTCTTCCGTTACATAGCGGCCATCACTTTCAACTCCATAAACGGCATCACTGAAATCTTTGTCATAGGCAGACATTGCTTTTGCAATTGTTCCCGATGAACCTCCGGATCTGAAAAAATGCCTGACCGTCTCTTGTCCGGCGCCAATTTCAGCAAATGTTCCGTAAATATTCTCGTTTAAATTAATGCGTAACGCTTTGTCTTTTATGGAAGGAATCTGTTCGATGACCTTGTCACCTTTGAGTTTTATTTCTGTACCCATTTTATTTTAAATAGATTTGTTACAAAGTTAGCAAATTAGGCTTCTAATGAAAGAGAAATAATCCTATTTTTGTAAAAAAAATAAGTTCAATTGAAGGTATATTTTTTAGGTACAGGTACTTCCCAAGGCATTCCGATCATCGGAGTCGATCATCCTGTTTGCAAAAGCACTGATGCTAAGGACAAAAGGCTTCGCGTATCCATCTGGATTACGTGGGGCGAACATTCGTATGTAATAGATTGTGGACCCGATTTCAGGCAGCAAATGCTTTCGTGTGGCTGCAGACATCTTGATGCAATCCTGTTTACACACGAACATGCAGATCACACGGCAGGTTTAGACGATATTCGCCCGTTTAATTTCAGGCAAGGCGAAATTCCCGTTTATGCACATCAGCGAGTGATCGATAATCTAAAACGACGTTTTGATTATGTTTTCGAAACCGTAAACAAATATCCGGGCGCTCCAAGCGTTAAAACGATAGAGGTAACAAATAACCAACCTTTTGCCGTTGGCGATAAAATAGCTATTCCGGTCAATGTAATGCACGGCGATTTACAGGTTTTTGGTTATCGTATTGATGATTTCGCTTATCTCACCGATGTTAAAACCATTCACGAAACGGAAGTCGAAAAACTAAAAAATCTTAAAGTTTTAGTGGTAAATGCTTTGCGTGTAGAGCCACACGATACACACTTTAATTTGCAGGAAGCACTGGATTTTATCAATTTAGTAAAACCTGAAAAAGCTTATTTAACCCACATTAGCCACGTTTTAGGCTTTCATGAAGAAGTACAAAAACAATTACCTAAAAACGTATTCCTGGCTTACGATAACTTAGAAATTACAATTTAATTATACCATAAAAATGAAAAAATCCTTAATGCTTTATCTTTTTATCCTTGCGATACTTATGAATGTCTTTACTTATATGTTTTACAGCAGAGAAGTAAAATTTGGGCAGGAAAGATATGATAAAACGACTAAGAAACTAAGAGACAGTATTAATTTAGTAACAACGCAGTTGGCTGATGCTAATTATTTTTCTCTGGAACACAATGAAAATGCACAAAATTATTTTGATAATACCGCTTCAGGAGGAAAAGTAATTTTATACGAAAAATTGATTCCCGTGGTAACAGAAAAGTTATTGGATTTGAATGCGAACCCAAACGGAAACCCTTATACAGGTCAGGATAAAATAGGCCCAAACAAGTTTATCATTAATAAAGTAAAGATTTTAAACCACAGATGGATTATAGCTGATTATAGCAATGGTGAATTATGGGGAGAAGTCTTATTAAAGTATTTTGTTGATAACGATGATAAGATTACTTTTGAAGTAAATCAAACCTGGTTGTATCAGAAATAGTATTTAGAAGGCTATTTTTTATCACCACTTTTAAAAAATAGAGTTTATGAAAAAGATATTTTTATTTTCGATTATTATTGGTCTTTCATTTTCTTGCGCTAAGAAAGTTTCAGAAGAAAGTAAAACGCCAAAAGAACAAGAACCAAAACCAGCTGTAGTAGTTGGTGGAGATTCAGATGCTCATGGTTGCAAAGCTTCTGCAGGTTATACATGGTCAACGCTCAAAAATGAATGTGTACGTCTTTTTGAAGTGGGTACCAAATTAGCTCATGCTGAAGATGGAAAAAAATATTCGACAGTTGCCTACGTAATTTTTGACGGGAATAAAGCCGAGCTTTTCCTTGATACTCAAAAAGAGCCCATTCTTTTAGAAAGAAAATCAGAAGGTGATTCCTGGCTTAAAGACGATTATCAATTGATTCCCTGGAAAGGTTATGTGCTGAAAAAAGCAGATAAAATTATTTATACCGGAGAATAATTAGTTTACAGTATTCAGTCGCAATTTTCAGTTTGAAGATTGCGGCTTTTTTGTTGTGTGCCCAGCATGGGCGATAACTCTAGGGTGTAAGTCCCGAACACGCCTTTACAGTGGGAAGTGTTAGTTGAATGCAAGGGTGTCCATCGCGAGGTGGAATCTGAAGGAAGCAGTAGGCAAACTCTTGACCTGACGAACAGAAACTATATAAAAGGCCAAAGAT
>NZ_JBNNFM010000023.1:0-96110 GCF_050267765.1 Flavobacterium sp. NPDC079362
TATCGTAAATTAAGAACCGCCTTGGTACGGATCCGTATGCCGGGTGGTGTGGAAGGTCGCCTAGGGAATTAATCCCTAGGCTCCTATCCGATTTAGGAAAAATATATTGTCATGAAAATGATGGCATAAATCCAAAAGTTGTAAAGGATTGTAAAACTGAATCCGTACAATGTACTATTTAAATAATTGCCTTTGCACTTGCCTGATTTCTTAAAAACCAGTCTCAATGCCCTAAAGAAAATCCAATAGAGCATAGCGATAAAAGTTAAGATAGAAAACCACAATATTGCACCAAAAGCCCAGCACAAATAGCTAATTACAATAGCCATAATAAACCATAAAATTAGGCTTATTATAATTCCGAAAATTCCTTCGCCCCCATCTGGTAGATCGTCAATACTTCGATCTGCAACGGCTTCTCTTATAAATTCAATTTTTAATGCATCAAAACGATCTGTTATTTGGCCAAGATTATCTTTTATTTTAATTCCCTTAAATAATCCAATAGATATAAATAAAAAGAATGCCGTAGATAAAATTGTTGTTGATAATAGCGAATTTTCAAAAAAAGAGCTATGATCGCCAAGTCCAAAAAGCCAAACAGTTAAAATAGTTAGGGATATAACAATGAGCGTAATTACAAATATATTCCTGGAGTTCAGAATTTTATAGTTGCTCATTTTGCTTAATTGATTGAAGATTAAATTATTATTTAATTGACTTAAAAACTGAGAACGAGACTCAATACTGCGAGTAAGTACTAAAACTACTCAGCCAGCCAATTTTTAAAATCAAAGAAATTTTGAGGAGCAACACCATGACCAACAGGATATTCCTTATAAGTCACGGGAATATTTAGTTTTTCAAGAATAGCAGGAGTTTTTCTTGCCCAATCAATCGGGATTACTTGATCTACAGTTCCGTGTGACGCAAATATTTTCAGGTTTTTAAAGTTATTTTTCTCAAAACCTTCTTTAATGATTTCTTCATTAAAATAACCGCTCATAGCCACTACTCTCTGAATTTTTTCAGGATAAGAAAGTGCGACAGCGTAACTCAAAATCGAACCTTGACTAAAGCCAACCAAAGTCACATTGTTAGCATCGATAGGGTAATTGGTAACTAATTCATCAACAAAAGCAGCAATTGCATCACGGGAAGTTTTTGCTTGTTCGTTATCCGAAAATTTATTCTGATCGGCATCAAAATTAATCGCGTACCAGGCATATGCACCATATTGCAAATCATAAGGCGCACGAGCAGAAATAATGTAGTAGTTATCAGGAAGTTCAGTAGCAAACGAAAACAAATCGGCTTCGTTGCTGCCGTATCCGTGTAACAAAAGTAAAACAGGATTTTTATCTAAGATTACTTTTGGCTCTTGTATTTTATATTCTAAAGATAGATTCATTTTATATTAGTTTTCAGTCGCAGTCTCAGTTTTCACTTAAGCTTCGACAAAGTTTATTTTGAATTTCTGCTTTGTCAAAGTTTTAAATTTTGATAAAGCTTGTTGAGATTGTTATAATAAGATTTGTTTTTATCTGCGTTTTAGTTTGCAAATCAGCGTCATCTGTGTTCTAAATTTACACGCTGATAAAACAGGTTCACTAACGCAAAAACGCGGATTGTAACGGTTTCTTTTTGGAATTTGGATTTTTAAAAATTTAGAATTTCTACCCGATAGATTTAAACCATTTCTGAAATAAATTTCCAACCAACGGTATTGGTCTCATTTGTCCCTGAATAGCACTAAAAATACCGTAAGTCCATAATATAGAAATACAAATCCACATAGGGAAAGTAATCATAAAGCTGTCGAAATTGCTGATAATCGCTCCAAAAGAGATAAAAGCAAGCGATAATCCTAAAGCCTGACGAATATGAAAAGAGGCAAAACTATTTTTATTTTCAGAGTTCATAGACATTGCGATCAAAACACCAATAATTAAAATATAACTGGTAATAGCGATTGATTTTCCTTCTTCGATTGAATTATTCATTGTAATTATTTAGTGATAACAAGTTGATTTTGATTTAAAATTCCGTACACAGAACCTTTTATTTCGGTTCCTAAAAAAGCAGAATTTTTAGATTTCGAAAGAATATTTGCTTTCGTAAAAGTTGATTTTCCTTCAGGATTAAAGAAAGTAAAGTTAGCTTTAGAACCTTCGGCAATCGAATTATTTTCAATTCCGAAAATAGCTTTTCCTGAGGTTAATTTTTCAATTATAGTTTCGATTGGTAAGACGGTGTGTAAAGCTCCAAAAGCACTTTCTAGTCCAATAGTTCCATTTTTAGCCGTGTCGAATTCCATTTTTTTGAATTCAATATCAATTGGGTTATGGTCTGATGTAATAATATCAATAGTTCCGTCCGTAACTCCGTTTAATAATGCTTGTCTGTCAGTTTCCGTTCTTAGTGGTGGCGTAACTTTAAAACGCGTATCAAAACCTTCTAATTTTTCGTCGGTCAAAACCAAGTGATGCACAGCAACGCTCGTAGTTACTTGTAATCCTTTTGCTTTAGCTTCTCTAATTAATTCAACTGATTTAGCTGTAGAAATTGTCGGAATATGAAGTTTTCCACCGGTATATTCTAATAGAAATAAGTTTCTGGCGATTTGTAATTCTTCTGCTAAATTCGGAATTCCTTTCAGGCCTAATCCGGTCGAAACGATTCCTTCATTCGCAACACCATTTCCTTTTAGATTAGCATCTTGTGTGTATGTAATTACCAATCCGTCAAAATCCTGTACATATTGCAAAGCTATTTTCAAAAGATTAGCATTGTCGATACTTTTATTGTAATCTCCAAAAGCAACAGCTCCGGACTTTTTCATGTCAAACAATTCTGCCATATCTTTTCCTTCGCTTGCTTTGGTTAAAGCACCAATTGGGAAAAGTTCCGTGGCAAAACCATTTGCTTTATTTTTTACAAAATTTACTTGTGACTGATTGTCGATAACAGGGAAGGAGTTGGGTTGCAGGGCAATTGCCGTAAAGCCGCTTTTTGCAGCAACATTCAATCCGTTTGCGATAGTTTCTCTGTCTTCATAACCTGGTTCTCCAAAAGAAACGCTGCTGTCAAACCAACCTTGCGACAGATGTAAGTTCTCCAACTTTACTTCGGTTGTGTCCTGGATATCAAGAATCGAAGTTCCTATTTTTTCTATTAAACCATCTGCAATTAAAAGATCAACCGTCTGATTATGAAACGGACTTTTTGAATCTATAATTTTGGCGCTTCTGATGATTATTTTCATATGTAGATAAATTTATTTTGTATACAAATAGTATTTTATAGCGTTCTATTTGTCATTTCGACGAAGCAGAAATCACATCCAATATTCTATGCAGTGCGTTCTCAGCGCATGTGATTTCTGCTTCGTCGAAATGACAATCTGTGTGTATGTCGTATTTCAACTTTATAAACTTAATCTCTTAATGGTTCAAAAAAGAAAACTTTAAGTTTATTTCACAAACTTGATAATTGCCATTTCTAATGCTAAAAATAACAGTGCAAAGATAACAAACCATTTCCAAATTTGGCTGTCAGTTCGTTCAGTTTGTAGCGTATTAAAAATGGTCGAAATCGTATCAGCAGTTTTAAAATCAGAAACCACGTTGGTATTCACCTGACTTAAATCGCTTTCGCTTCGTTTGTAATTGAAGCTCAGGTTTTCTACCCATTCTTTTTTATCAAAAACCCCATAATTCCCAGCTGTTTCAGGGAAATCATTGAAGATTAATTTTACTTTATTATTCATTATTTGCTGAATCGGAATAAAAGAATCTTCAGTTCCTCTGACTTCCAGAATGGCGTCTTTTGTCAATAAAACATCTGTAAAATAAGGTTGATTATTTCCAATGGTCAATGCATTAACACCGGTTTTCTGATTGTTTTGCCCCATTTTATAAAACAAAGGAACAATCAAAGGCGATTGCTGAAAGTTCGAATTTGTTGTATTTATTGGTGCTGAAAAAACAGTAATTCCTGAAACCGGATTCTGAATCGCTGTTACAAAAACACTTTGGTCTTCATACGATAAAACTGCCGGATATGGACTCGAAATATTAAATGAACTGTTTGTTTTTGGATATTGAAAATTAGTAATTTTATTCTCGAAAACGCCTGAAAACAAAGGATGATCAAAATTGATTTTGGTAATTAACTTATTTTTATTTTCAAGATCCTTAAACTGAATTTTTCCAAAATTCCCCAGAAAAGTATTCAGATTTGAAACAGAACTTTTTTCAGAAGGAATAACGACTAAATTTCCACCTTTAGAAACAAATGCTTTTAAGGTGGTTTGCAAAGCCTGAGGAATTTCAATTAATTCATTCAGGATAATAGTGTTTTGTTTTTCTAAACTATTATAATCTAAAGTACTAATAGAGTAATTGTTATAATTGAATTCAGCTGAAGTATAGATTCGGGATAAGAAATTACTTTTCTCCGGTTCTCCAATACTAATAACATTCGTTTTTTTGTTTTTCGAAATGCTAAAATAAAGTGTGTTGTCATACGTCAAACCATTGTCTTCGATAGTTACATAACCATGAAAGGCTTCTTTTGGAATCGTAAAATTGACTTTCTTTTTCTTTGCATCAAATTTGATAATGGTTTTTGCAATCAATTTGTTTTGATTGTATAATGCCATCGATACTGGTTTTAAATCCTCTCCGTAAGCGGATAGATTTACGCTGATTTCATAGAAATTCTCCAAAGTCTGATTGATAAAAACACTATCAATTGCGACATTATTTTTTTGCTCGGCTTGCGGAATAATAAAATACGGTTTCTCTTCTCTATCAATGTTTTTTACATCTTTTTCTGCGAGACCAACAGCATCTGTAATAATAACAATATCTTTTTTATAAGCCGATTTATGCGCTTTGATTTTTGCCATTATTGACGAAAGCTCAAAAGGAGTGGCACTGTATTTTAGATTTTGTAAAGCGCTTTTTGATGATTTTATATCCGTATTCCAGTAGTTTTCAGTGTTGGTTAATAACGAAAACTGAGTTGTTTCAGGAGTATTTTCGAGTAATTCCTGAACAGCACGTTTTAGTAATTCTCCTTTTTTACCTTTAGCCTGCATACTAAACGAATTGTCCAGAATAATATACATTTCGTTAGTTGCATTTTTACTATCCTTAGCTTCAAAAAAAGGTTGTGCGAAAGCAAAAATAATACAAGTCAGCAATAGTAAACGAGTCGCTAATAAAAGTCTCTTTTTGATTTTAGAACTTTTTCGGGTTTGTATCGAAAGTTCTTTTAAGAAGCGAACATTGGTAAAATAGGATATTTTAAAACGTCGTAATTGAAATAAATGAACCAAAATTGGAACGATCAATAAAAACAGAAAGTATAGAATTTCGGGATGTTTAAAATGCATTCTGGCTTAGATTTATTTCACTACGTTTTGTAGCTGCTGGTCAAAAATACAAATTTTTAGTCAAACCATATAGGTAATAGTATTTAAACCATATAAGTAATATACCGGATACAAGCTAGATTCGAATTTTGCAAAAGTTAAATGAACTTATCGTACTTGTATGGTTTAAAAATAGCAAAACAGAGTTTGAATAATGTAACTTATGTAATTTCTTTTGTAACAAAAAATAACTTTCCGAAAGGTATTATTGATTATTTTAGCCTATTCAAAAAACAAATGAAAACTATGAAAAGATTATATATAGTTCTTTTTTCGACTTTAGCTTTTACAGCTTCACAAGCTCAGAATAAATTCAATTTATTGGTGGGAACTTACACCAATACTTGCGAAAGTAAAGGAATTTACGTTTACGAATTTGATGCAGCTTCGGGTAATTTTAAATTAAAGAATTCTACCGAAAATGTAGTAAGTCCTAGTTATGTATCCGTTTCGACAAATAATAAATTTGTTTATGCGGTAAACGAAAACGGAACACAAAGTGCTGTAACGGCATTAGCATATGACGCGCCAACAGGTAAACTTAAGGTATTAAATACGCACTCTTCTCTGGGAGCGGATCCTTGTCATCTAATAAACGATGATAAAAACGTGATTGTTGCTAATTATTCCGGAGGAAGTATTGCAGTTTTTAAGAAAAATGCTGACGGGAGCATCACAGAAGGTCAACAAATGATTCAGCATGAAGGAAAAGGACCAAATGCTGCGCGTCAGGAAAAGGCACATGTGCATCAAGTTGTTTTTTCTCCGGACAAAAAGTTTGTTTTATCGAATGATTTGGGGCAGGATAAAGTTTTTATTTATAAATACAATCCGGGTGCGAGCCATGAAGTTTTAACTTTAAAAGGAACTGTAGATGTAAAAAAAGGAAGTGGCCCAAGGCATTTAACCTTTAGTAAAGACGGGAAATTTGTGTACATGGTTCAGGAATTAGATGCGACTCTTACTACTTTTAGTTATGATAAATCAGGAAATTTAAAACTTCTTGCCGAAACGAGTATTTTACCAAAAGGATTTACTGGAGGAACTGGCGCAGCAGCGATTAAAATTTCGCCTGACGGAAAATTTTTATACGTAACAGATCGTGTGGATGCCAATAATATTTCAGTTTATAAAATTCAGAAAGACGGAAGCATTAAGTTTGTAGAGCAGGAAAGTACTTTAGGAAAAGGCCCAAGAGATTTTGCCATTGATCCAACAGGAAATTACCTTTTGGTAGGTCATCAATATACAAATGATATCGTTATTTTTAAAAGAGATAAAACCACAGGAAAGCTTACCAATACCGGAAAAAAGATTGAATTGTGTTCTCCGGTTGGATTGGTTTTTACGAAGATATAGTTTTCTTAAAAGGTACTAAGGCTCTAAGTTGCTAAGGTTTTGAGTTAAAATAAAAAATCCTAAAGATTGTATCAATCTTTAGGATTTTTTATTTTATATCGTCTAAAAAGAAAGCCTTAGCTACTTAGAACCTTTAAAAATCTATTTATTCTTATCTTTTCTCTTCTTGTCTCTCGTTTTCAACATATTTCGATTGACAGATCCGTGGGTTTTCTTTTTGGTTTTAGAAGGTCCTCCAAGATTTACTTTTTTATTCTTTTTATCTTTTTCATGAAAAGCACCATCACCGGAAAGTTTTTGTTTTTTCATTAAAAACTTAATCGGCTGTTTGTCTTTTTCAGGCTCAATTAATTTTAATGAAATTTCAACTTCTTCAGGAAAATCTGCAATTGCAAGTTCTTGATTCATCAATACTTCAACTTCGACTTTAAATTCTTCTTCACGAGGCGTGATAAAACTAATCGCGGTTCCTGTTGCATCTGCACGACCTGTACGACCAATTCTGTGCATGTACAATTCAGGAAATTCAGGAAGTTCAAAGTTAATAACGTGAGAGATATTCGAAATATCCAAACCTCTCGCCATAATATCAGTGGTGATCAATCCGCGAAGATTTCCTTCCTGGAATTCTGCCATGGTACTCAAACGATAATTTTGAGATTTGTTCGAGTGAATTACTCCAAACTGACCTTCAAAATCTTCTTCGATTCTGGTATGAAGCATGTCTGAAATCTTTTTATTATTCACAAAAACCAAAACACGTTCCATGCTTTCGTTTGTTTCTAATAAATGTTTCAACAGGTTTACTTTTGTATTAAAGTTAGGAACATTGTATGTAACCTGAGTAATGTTTTCAAGCGGAGTTCCGGAAGCGGCAAGTGTAACTTCTTCAGGGAAATCAAAAAAGTCATTCAAAACAGCATCAACTTCATCAGTCATGGTTGCAGAGAAAAGAATGTTTTGACGTTTGGTTTTCATCATCGCCAAAAGCGCTGTCAATTGTGTACGGAAACCAAGATTCAGCATTTCGTCAAACTCATCGATTACTAATTTTTGAGTTTCATCAAAACGAATAACAGCATCAAGCGCTAAATCCATTGTACGACCCGGCGTTCCAACAAGAATGTCGACACCTTCGTAAACAGCTTTCTTTTGTGTATTGATATTTACTCCACCAAAGATACCAAGTGTACTAACTGACATGTATTTGGTTAATTTCTCGACTTCTTCTACAACCTGAACTACTAATTCACGGGTTGGAACCAGAATTACGATTTTAGGCGTATTGGTTGGTGTAAATTTATATAATTTTAAAAGAGGTAGTAAGTAAGCAAATGTTTTACCGGTACCGGTTTGCGCAATTCCCATCATATCACGGCCAGACATAATCACAGCAAAGGATTTTTCCTGAATAGGTGTAGGCGTAACAAAGCCTAATTCGTCGATTGCTTTTTGTACTGATTTTGGAAGATTGAATTTTTCGAAAGTGCTCATTTACATTAAATTTTGTGCAAATGTACGTTAAATTCATGGTTTTTTGTTAGATTTTATGTTTTTGATAGCGATGTATCACCCTGAGCGAAGTCGAAGGGCATGCCAATTGCAACTTTGGCTTCGACTTCGCTCAACCTGACATTTATGGAAACCAGTATGATATTTGTTGAGATCAGCTTTGATGTACGCTATTTTTAAAACTTTAAAACCCTTCAAAAACTCCCAGTCCAAACAGGGCAAAATCGTATTTTACAGGATCTTGAGCATCCATTTTTCTAAGCTTAAGATCCAATTCTGTCAAAGCTTTTCCGTCATTTTGTTTTCGGGTAAGAATTCCAAGTTTTCGTGCAACATTACCGGAATGTACATCTAGCGGACAAGATAATGCAGATGGCGAAATGGTTTTCCAAATTCCTAAATCGACTCCTTTTGTGTCCTGACGCACCATCCAGCGCAAATACATGTTGATTCTTTTTGCTGCCGAATTATTTAATGGATCTGAAATGTGTTTTTGAGTTCTTGGCAAATGATCTATTTCGAAGAATATTTTTTTAAACTCGTGAATGCTTTTTTGCAAACTGTCCTTTTCCTGATGTTTAGCAAAAACAGCTTCTAAACCATTATGGTTTTGATAGATGTGTTGTAGGCCTTTTATAAAGCCACCAAAATCTTTTCCGTTAAAGGTTCTGTGAACGAAATTTTCTAAACTCAACAAGTCTTCCTCAGAATGGGACATCACAAAATCATAAGGTGTATTGCCCATTAATTCCATCATTTGATGGGAATTTTTGATGATCATTTTGCGATTTCCCCAGGCAATTGTAGCACTCAGGAAACCGGCAATTTCAATGTCTTCTTTTTGAGAAAATAAATGCGGAATCTGTACAGGATCACTGTCAATAAAATCCTGATTATTATATTGAATGACTTTTTCGTCGAGGAATTCTTTAAGCTCTTTTTGGGTCATGATTGAAATGAAAATTCTTGTTATTCGGGTGTTCTGATGTGAACATATTAATGTTATGAAAATAAGAACACTAATTTCGCAAATTGACACTAATTTTAGTGCTTAACTTATTTCGTGTAATTAATTAAACAAACCAATCTGTGACAATTCGTGAAATTAGTGTTTACTTATTCGGGTTTCTTTGTTAGGAAGAGATAATATTGGCATACAGCAGTAAATAGCTCCTTATTCTAATTACTAATTAAACCATCGACCATTACTAATTTTCGATCCGCCATATTTGCCAGTTCTTCGTTATGTGTTACGATAACAAAAGTTTGCCCAAATTCGTCGCGAAGCTGAAAGAATAACTGATGTAAATTTTCGGCCGAAAGCGTGTCTAAGTTCCCTGAAGGTTCATCGGCAAAAATAACGTCCGGTTTATTGATTAAAGCCCTCGCAACGGCAACCCTTTGTTGTTCTCCTCCGGATAACTCGTTTGGTTTATGATGTATTCTGTGAGATAGACCAAGATATTCTAAGATTCGTTTGGCTTCTTTTTCCGTTTCGGCTTTTGGTTTATTAGCCATAAATGCGGGAATACAAACATTTTCTAAAGCTGTGAATTCAGGTAATAATTGATGAAACTGGAATATAAAACCAAGATTTAAATTGCGAAAACTCGACAATACTTTGTCTTGTTTGCTTTTCTTTTTAAAATAACGGTTCATATAAATTACAAATAACAAAACAGGCAAAATTAAAATGCCAACGGTGATGTTTCTCACTAAATCATCAAGAATTATATGCTTGAAAAAGAATGCGAAAATTACTAAAGCAATGGTATAAACAGCACCAATCCAGGATATCCATTTAAAAGCTTTTTCTTGTTTTGTATTGTCAGTTTCAACATCCTGTAATTTCAATACATTTTCACCGTTAATAGTCAGAGATGATTCAGTGTTTATTTCAGGCTTGTCCAGCGTTCCCAGAATTTGCAAAAGTGTAGTTTTTCCAGCACCTGAAGCGCCAACAATCGAAACAATTTCTCCTTTTTTGATGTGCAAGTCAACTCCTTTTAAAACCTCTAATTTATCGTAGAACTTATGTATGTTTTTTGCGTGTATCATTTTTGAAACTGTTTCTACAAAGAAACAAAGATTCTGCCGATATAAAAATGTGTTGTAACAGAATTTTAAGAAGAAGGCTATTTAATAAGTATTGAAAATTTATTTTACATTTATCATAAATATTTTAAAAAGATGAAAATAAAAATTGGTCTGGTAATCTTGATCATTGTACTTGCAGGAATATTTGTAAATGCAAAAATATATGCTGATGATCAATTTTTAGTATACAAAGTCGATCTTAAGAAACAAGATTTAAAATTATGCTGGAAGGATGATAAAGATCAAAATTTCGGAAGTATTCAGAATTTAAAATCTTGGTTAGAAGAAAACAATAAAACTCTTGATTTTGCGATGAATGCCGGAATGTACAAAAAAGACAATTCGCCTCAGGGACTTTATATTGAAAAGCAAAAAATATTATCGCCTTTAGATACCATAAAAGCCGCAGGGAATTTTTATTTAAAACCCAATGGTGTATTTTATTTAACGACGAAAAAAACGGCTGCAATATGTACGACCCAGGATTTTCGAAATAACGGAAAAATAGAATATGCGACTCAATCAGGTCCAATGTTGATTATTGACGGGCAAATTCATCCGGAATTAAAAAAGGGATCCAGTAATTTGAACATTCGAAATGGAGTGGGGATTTTGCCTGATGGAAAAATAGTCTTCATATTATCTAAAAAAGAAATTAATTTTTATGATTTCGCAAGTTATTTTAAAAGCTTAGGTTGCAAGAATGCTTTGTATCTGGACGGATTTGTATCACGTGCATTTGTCCCGTCTGAAAATTGGATTCAGACATATGGAAACTTTGGTGTGTTATTTGCAGTATCGAGATCTAAGAAATAATGAAAAGTGTTTTAACCGGATGATTATATGGTAATTAAGAAATAAAATTATGCTTAGACATAATTTTAATTTGACTAATTCTTTATAAATTCGAATAATATCTAATTTGAAATAACATGCAGGAAGTAAAAATGATAAACGAAGACGAGAGAACTAGAAAGCTGTTTTTAGGTCTGCTTTTGGATGCGATTGGAATGGTTTCCTTTACAATTCCGTTAGTTGGAGAATTTACGGACGTTATCTGGGCGCCGGTCGCCGCTTTTATAATGACCAGAATGTATAAAGGCCGAGTAGGGCGTGTTGCGGGTATTTTGACTTTTGTTGAAGAGATATTACCTTTTACAGATGTAATTCCATCCTTTACACTTACGTGGATTTATACTTATTATTTTCAAAGAAATAATAATGACGCTTAATTTTTATCTTTGAATAAAAATCCTAGTCCCATATTTTTGAGCATTTTTTTTTCGAAATTCCAAAAGAATCGAAATTGCCCAAAAATAGTTCCTATGGCAACCAGTAAAACCTGATAAATAGGAAAAATAATCAACAATCGGATTAAAGTAAACCAGCCACCAAAATCTTCTTTGGTGATGCCTAATAAAACGCAAAAAGGTTTAGACAACCATGCAGATGCCGATCCTGTGATGGCAAAAACAACAATTATAATGATGGCTTGTAGATTTGAGGTAATTCCCCAACGTTTCTTTAATCTGTTCATTTTTATATGCAATGATTACAAATATAAGAACATTATCTTATAGGAACATGGCCCGCGAGCTTTTGTTTGTATGTATTTTGAAAATAAATCATATAATTATAAATCAAATAATTTACTTCATATCCGTAATGAATATTTGGTCTGTAATCAATAGTCATTTCGTATAAATTAGGACTATATCTTTGTGGTTGTAAAACGCGATTATTCCATTCTGTAACGTATAGATAATTCTTGTTTTCAAGGTAAGATAAAGAATAGTAATTTCGAGGAAGCGCTGTAGAGGCTAACCAGGTACTAAAACCATTGTCGATAATAATTACTTCATATTCTAAAGAATCATTCGCAATTCGTACCGTATCATTTACTGCAAGACTTGTTTTAGTTGAAGGATTTACGGCAACAGTATTTTTAGAAGTTGTAGAACATGCTACTATTGTAAGCAAAAGAACTAATGAGGAAAGTATTTTTTTCATAATTTTTAATTTCAAACTTTAATTTACAGCTAGGGCAGCTTGCTATTTTATTGCTTAACAGCAGCATTGTGATTCTTGGCTGTAGATTTAAGTTTATTTATAAATTGAAATACTAAAATCTTGCCATTATTAGTTTTTAACTAAAAAAAAGCCATTTACACTAAAGTAAACAGCTTAGGATATTTTATGTCTTTGCATTTAATATGCAGAACCTTAGTGGTTTATTGGTTATTTATTTGCTGCCAAATATTTTCCCAATAAATCCTGCAATTCCACCTTTGCTTTTGGTAACTATCAGAACATCGGCAACATCGACTTTTCCATCATTGTTTTGATCTAAACCAAATTGCATTCCGTATTTATTAATAGTTTCCATAATTCCGGAAGCTTGTCCGCCATTTCCTGTAATTGAACTAATAATATCCGAAAGCTGAAAACCGCTGTCATTAGGATCCTTCGTCTTATTTACCAGTGAACTTAAAATTTGAGGAATCATCCCTGAAGCGACACCGGCTGAAGCCTCGCTGCTTAATCCAAATTTTTCACCAAGATTTCCGGACAATTGTTGTGTTATTTGTTGCACAACAGGATTAGAACTGTCGATAGGAGTTTTTCCACTAAATAAACTGGCTAATTGTTCGCCTCCGCCTTCTGAAGCAATCTTTTGCAATCCTGCAAATATTGACGTACTGGTTTCAGTTATGACAGCTTCATTATGCTCATTTGGGACAGCAGCGTTGTTTACTACAGCGTTGCCTCCGTATTGTTGTACTAATTGTGTTAATTGTTCAAACATAATTTAAAGAATTTAGATTAGAACTCAAATTTAATCAAAAAAAGAAAGAAATTTATTAAACAATGTTAATAAATTTCTTCTAACCGATTTAATTATAATTAATTAGCCCAATAAATTCTAAAAAATATTTATCCCTTATTTATATGGTTTTGAATTAAAGCTGTGCAGGGTTTGGTACTTTTACACCACACCACGTAGTTATATCTTCAGGATCAAATCCCAGGCAATTATTAATGTTCTTTTTAGGAAAGAATAAAACATCGTAAGTAAACGTACTTAGGTTGAAATAATAATTGGTAAAATCTTCCCCGTATCTCCACACATCACTTGAACCCTCATTTTGAACAGTTTCATTAAAAGTAAAAATTGATGATTGCTTTGGGATAAAATATTCTTTTTCGATAACAAGCGAAAAGATATTTCCAAATATAGAGGTACAGAATAGAGCAATTACAGCAATAAATAGTATAAAAATAATGATCCACTTACGACCAGAACTTTTTTTATCTGTTTTCATATTCTAGCTTAATTATGGTGTAAAAATATAAAAAAAGAAAGGGATTTACTACGGTTGAGTAGCAAATCCCTTTAATTGATTTTAATCTTTTTTTAATTGATTAGCTCAACAAAGTAATAATTTGTGATGCTAATTCAGTACCAATTCTATCTTGTGCTTCTCCCGTTGCAGCTCCAATATGTGGAGTCAAAGAGATTTTAGTATGCATTAAAATTGCCATTTCCGGTTTTGGTTCGCTTTCAAAAACATCCAATCCTGCAAAAGCAACTTTTCCAGAATCTAAAGCTTTTACTAAAGCTACTTCATCAATAACACCACCACGAGCACAGTTTACGATTCCAACACCGTCTTTCATGATTGCAAATTCTTTTTCACCAACGATGTAACCATCCTGAGCAGGAACGTGTAATGTAATGAAATCAGCTTCTTTGAATAAAGACTCTAATGACTGAGAAACGATTGTTGTAGTGATTGACTGACCATCAAAAAACTCCACTTTAATGTCTATAGACGGAATAAAACTATCTGCAGCAATTACTTTCATACCTAAACCAAGAGCCATTTTTGCAGTAGCTTGTCCGATACGGCCAATACCAACAATACCAAGAGTTTTACCTCTTAATTCAACTCCGTTAGCATAAGCTTTTTTCAAACCATCAAAGTTTGAATCCCCTTCAAGAGGCATATTTCTGTTAGAATCATGCAAGAAACGAACACCAGAAAATAAGTGTCCAAATACCAATTCAGCAACAGATTCTGATGATGAAGCAGGTGTATTAATTACGTGAATTCCTTTGCTTTTTGCGTAATCAACATCAATATTATCCATACCAACACCACCACGACCAATAATTTTTAATCCCGGGCAAGCATCAATAATATCTTTACGAACTTTAGTTGCGCTACGCACTAAAACTACGTCTACATTGTTTTCGTTTACAAAATTAGCTACTTGTTCCTGAGCTACTTTTGTAGTTATAACTTCAAATCCACCTTTTTCTAAGGCAAGAATTCCACTTTTAGAAATTCCGTCATTTGCTAATACTTTCATTTTAGTTTATGTGTTTATTTGTTTTATCGTTTAATCGTATAGACTAGATGATAAACATAATATTATATTTTTTCTTTTTTGATTTAGGAGCTAATCCCGCTATTCGTTACAATCTTTTATTTTTTTATAGAAAAAAAATAAAAGGATTTCCACTTCTATCGGGGCTAGAAACTCAGTTTGCAGTCTCAGTTTTCAGTAATAGTAAGACTGAAAACTGAGACTGCGAACTGAAAACTAAACTTTACCTTCCAATGCTTTCATTACATCAACCAATACCTGAACACTTTCGATAGGCATAGCATTGTAAATAGAAGCTCTGTAACCACCAACAGAACGGTGTCCTGGCAATCCTGAAATGCCTGCTTCTTTCCATAAAGCATCAAACGCAGCAGTATGATCCGCGTTGTTTAATAAGAAAGTAACATTCATTTTAGAACGATCTTCAACAGCTGCAGCACCTTTGAAAAGTGGGTTTCTGTCAATTTCAGTATAAATTAAATCAGCTTTTGCGTCGTTTAATTTTTCAACAGCAGCAACTCCGCCTTTTTCTTTGATCCATTGTAAAGTCAATAACGAAACATAAACAGCAAAAACAGGAGGAGTATTATACATACTTTCTGCTTTGATATGTTTAGCATAATCTAACATACTAGGGATAGTTCTTCCGCTTTTCTCCAAGATATCTTCTTTAACAACTACCAAAGTAGTTCCTGCAGGACCCATATTTTTTTGAGCTCCGGCGTAGATTAAGTCAAATTTAGAGAAATCTAAATTGCGTGAAAAAATATCAGAACTCATATCGCAAACAACAGGAACGTTAGTTGCAGGGAATTCTTTCATTTGAGTTCCAAAAATGGTGTTGTTACTTGTACAGTGAAAATAATCAGCATCACTAGGTATTTCGTATCCTTTTGGAATATGATTGTAATTTTGTTCTTTTGAAGAAGCTACAACAATAGTTTCTCCAAAATATTTTGCTTCTTTTATTGCGGCAGTTGCCCATGTTCCTGAATCTAAATAAGCCGCTTTTCCGCCTTCTTTCAATAAATTATATGGAGCCATTAAGAATGCTGTACTTGCACCACCTTGTAAAAATAGTGCCTGATATCCTTTTCCTGTAAGACCTAGTAATTCTAACGCAAGGGAACGAGCTTCATCCATAACGGCAACGAAATCTTTGCTTCGGTGCGAAATTTCAAGAATAGAAAGTCCTGAATCATTAAAATTTAATATAGCTTTTGATGCTTTTTCAAAAACCTCTTGAGGTAAGATACTTGGTCCTGCGCTGTAGTTGTGTTTTTTCATGGTTGTTGTTAAAAGTCGAAAATTTTAAAGAGGCAAATTTCGGCAATAGGAGCTTAAAAAGCGATAAATTATTCGAAATAATTAAACATATTTTTACTTTGTTGTTAACAAAAACGTTATAGTATCTACGTTATCTGCATAATCCCACAATTGAGGATTTTGCGTTTGACCAAACGGTATGCTGTTTTTGATCAAATCGTTGCTAACAATGCACTGAATTTGTTCAGCATCAGCTTCAAGGCGAGCCTGTAAATCTTCGATGCTTTCGTAAAACTCATAAAAAACGCTGGAAATAGGAGAGGCGTAACTTGAATCTTCTTTCAAAGTCAAAAAGCCATTATCCAGCAACTTGAAATTGCTCATTAAAAAAACCGCTTTATTATAGTCGTAATTATTGGCGTACTTCTCATAATGTATAACATCCTGATATTTGAAAATAGCTTCAAAAAAAGCAACAAATGAGTAATCTTTCGGAACAAAAAGTTTCGAAACGTTACGGCATCCTAAACCAAAATACCTGAAAATATCTTCGCCTAAAGCTTCTAATTCTTCGTGCGTTTCTTTTCCGTTTAAAACGGCTACCGAATTTCTGTTTTTTCGGATGATTGAAGGCTTATCTTTAAAGTAATATTCAAAATATCGGGCAGTATTGTTGCTTCCGGTGGCGATTACGGTATCAAAGTTTTCCAGTTTTCCATCTACGAAAGTAATCCTGTTTTTTAAGCTTTCATCAGCGAAAATCAAATATTTGGCTAAAAATGGTAATAAATGCTGATCGTTTGAGGATGTTTTTATTAATGCTTTATTTCCTGTGATTAATACTGATAAAAAGTCATGAAAACCAACTAACGGAATATTTCCGGCTAATATTAATGCTACATTTTTTTGATTTTTTTCTTCATGAGAAAAGTCAAATGAATACTCAGAAAGCCATTTGTCAATATTTTCTTGAGTTAGAGCATTCGCCCATGATTGTATTGCAAAGTACACTTGTTCAGGTGTATACCATCCGTTGTGTGATTGCGAAAGGGCTATCAGTTTTATAAAATCATTAAAAAACAAGTCATTACCTAAAACCGATTCATTTCGTGTGTTTTCTCGTTCAGAAAACTGACTTAAAAATCGACCTAGTGCTATAAAAGATTGTTTTTTTTCGTTTTGTAACATAAGTAATTTGTTTATGAAAGGTTTTGATTGTAATTTTGCACAAAAATAAGCTATATTAAGTTATAAGGCAAAGCCGATTATAATGTTTGACATTTTTAACGCATAACCTATAGCTTTTAACTCGTAACCAAGAACAAAAATGGCAATAATTATAACTGACGAATGCATAAACTGTGGGGCTTGTGAACCAGAGTGCCCAAATACAGCAATTTATGAAGGCGCTGATGATTGGAGATATAAGGATGGAACTAAACTTTCTGGGAAAATAATTTTACCTGACGGAACTGAGGTTGATGCTGATGATGCACAAACGCCAATTTCTGATGAAGTATATTATATTGTTCCTGGAAAATGTACTGAATGTAAGGGTTTTCATGATGAACCTCAATGTGCTGCCGTATGTCCTGTTGATTGTTGTGTGCCTGATGATAATCACGTAGAAGATGAAGAAACCTTGTTGAACAGACAAGCGTTTTTGCATGGTGATGAATAAAATATTATTTAAATTTAGATAAGTAAAAAATCCTGAGTCAACGCTCAGGATTTTTTTGTAATTAACTTTTTTTTGTATTGTCTAGGATTTTAATGTTTTATTTGTAGTTTTATAGTGGTTAATTTTGTATTAGCAACTATCTATGAGGAGATTACTACTTTTGTCTATTGTGTTTTTTAGCGTTAGTGTTTTTGCACAAAACACAGAATATTCTATTGTTGTTAAGGATATAGAAACTCAATTGCCTATAGAAAATGCGACAGTACTTATCATGAAAACGAAGCAAGTTTTGTTAACTAATGAAGAAGGTAAGGTTGGTTTTGTATTAAATGGTGCGTCGAACATTCAGGTTTCCGATATTGACTATGAAAATCTGACAATTCGTTGGGGGACTTTAAAAGACAATGATTTTGTGGTTTATCTAAAGAATAAGAATAAATTGGATGAAATTGTTGTGTCCAGAGAAAATCCGCAGAAAACACTACAAAAAATTGTTTCTAATTCGATCAAAAAACTCTCAACACCTTATCGTCTGAAGGTGTATGTGAGAGAGTTTTTTATGCTGGATAATAAATACTCCTATTATAATGACGGTCTTGTGAATTTTCAGTTTTCGGGAAACGAGAAAAAAATAAAAACAACATTACTGGTAGAACAAAATAGGTCGTACGGTTTATTAGAAACCGATATAAGTACTGATCTTAGAGGATATAATTTGAATAATATTATGGAAAATTATTCTAACCTTAAATATTTTGATCCTGTTTTAGATTCAAAAAAGAAGAAAGAATATGATTTCATAGTAAAAGGGCATCCTAATAATAGGAATTATCATGTAATGAAAATTACTCCTTTGGACTCTTCTAAAAAAGAACTCGAGAATTTTGAAATTATCTACGATCCGGAGAAAAAAGTAATTATAGAATTTATAATTAGCACGACTCCACAAAATTTTGATAAAATAGAAGTGAAACCCATTGTTGGATCTAAAAATATTACAAGATCATTTGTAAAAGTAGATTATAGATTAGATGGTGAAAATTATTATTTACTCAATTCAAATGAAGAAATTGCTTATAATATTATTTTAAAAGATAAGGTCAAAAATATTCAGGTTCGCAATAGTTTTATAACGACCAACTTTAATAAACAAAAATTTACTTATCGTGAAAGTGATGTTTTTAAAGAAAAAACACTTTTTAATAAACAGAATAAAATTCTGACGAACTATTGGGATATTTCCGGTTTTACAGCCACAGATCAGGAAAAAGCCATTATAAGTGCATTGGATTTTAAGATGTAACTTTTCGAAATGAGTATAAAATGAAAAGAATTCTAAATGTTTGAACCAAGGATTTTTTGTTTTATAATGTTGAGTAAAAGAGCTGTTTTTTAATAAAATTTTGAATGTATTTTAAAGAAGATGTTTTAAAATACATTAATCGTCATTTTTACTTCACTTACCAGCTATTAAATCTTATATTTGCAAAATTTTAAAGCCAAAAAATATCATTTTGGCAGAAGCAAAAAGCAAAGACACAAATAAAGATCATTAAAATAATTGCCTTTATATTAAGGTAAATTTATTAATGATAAGGCCTGAGAGATCAGGATCACATAAAAAATAAATAGAAACAACAAATGAAAGCAGGAATTGTAGGATTACCAAATGTTGGAAAATCAACATTATTTAATTGTTTATCTAATGCAAAAGCGCAAAGTGCTAACTTTCCGTTTTGTACAATCGAACCTAATATTGGTGTTGTAAACGTTCCGGATCCAAGAATCAATAAGTTAGAAGAATTGGTAAAACCAGAGCGCGTACAAATGGCAACAGTTGATATTGTTGATATCGCAGGTTTGGTAAAAGGTGCAAGTAAAGGTGAAGGTCTTGGAAACCAATTTTTAGGAAACATTAGAGAGTGTAATGCTATTATTCACGTTGTACGTTGTTTTGATAACGATAACATTGTTCACGTTGACGGAAATGTAAATCCAATTCGTGATAAAGAAACGATTGATATCGAATTACAGTTAAAAGACTTAGAAACGATAGACAAACGTTTAGAAAAAGTAAAACGTGCTGCAAAAACAGGAAACAAAGAAGCTCAGACAGAAGAAGCTTTGTTAAACCGAATCAGAGAAGCATTATTGCAGGCAAAATCGGCGAGAACAATTATTCCTCAAAATAATGACGAAGAAATTTTAATGGAAGCTTTCCAGTTAATTACTTCAAAACCGGTTTTATATGTTTGTAATGTTGACGAAAGTTCAGCTGTAAACGGAAACAAATACGTAGATCAGATTCGTGAACTGGTAAAAGATGAAGGTGCTGAAGTTATTATCCTTTCAGTAGGAGCAGAGGCTGATATTACAGAGTTAGAAAGCTACGAAGAGCGTCAGGTTTTTCTTGAAGATATGGGATTGACTGAGCCAGGAGCATCAGTTTTAATTCGTGCAGCTTACAAGTTACTAAAACAACAAACTTATTTTACAGCAGGTGTAAAAGAAGTTCGTGCCTGGACAATCAATATTGGTTCAACAGCGCCACAAGCAGCCGGAGTTATCCATACTGATTTCGAAAAAGGATTCATTCGTGCCGAAGTTATCTCATACGAAGATTACGTTCAATACGGTTCAGAAGCAAAAGCAAAAGAAGCAGGGAAATTCAAAGTCGAAGGAAAAGAATATATCGTAAAAGACGGTGATGTAATGCACTTTCGTTTCAACGTATAGATTTCTGGAGAATAAAGAATAAAGAATAAAGAATAAAGAATAAAGAGAATAGGCTAAACTGCTGGAGAGATTCAGCAGTTTTTTTATGCGCAAAAAACAATCAGCAGGTAGTGTGTTATTCTGAGTGTTATTACTTCGTATCTTCGTTATCGCTGCGGTCTTCGTTCGGTCGAAATTGACAAAAAATGTGAATAAAATCTGCTCAATCTACTTGAAACAAAAAACAGGCGACATAAAAAAAACCATACAAATCTGCGTTTTCGCTTTAGCAAATCCGTGTCATCCGCGTTCCATTTTAAGAATTTGGAATATTCATATTCAATATGGTAAAAATGTAAAATTTCCTCAAAAAGCGAGAATTAAAAGTTTTTAAATTTTTCTTAAATTTGAGAGAACATCTAAAACCAGAAATATCGTGAAAATCAAAAAATTATTCTCCAAGTCATGGTTTCTGCTCAAGAACACCTTTTTAGAATTTAATGATGACAATGCTATTAAATTGAGTGCTGCATTATCCTATTATACCATATTTGCCTTACCGCCTTTGTTGATTATCATCATCACTGTATGCGGATTTTTCTTTGGTGAAGATGCTGTAACAGGACAACTTTACGGGCAAATAAATGGTTTGGTTGGTAATGGCGCTGCAATCCAGATTCAGGAAGCAATAAAAAATGTGCAATTGTCAGGAGATAATGTTTTTGCCACCATATTTGGAGTTGCAATGTTGTTAATTGGAGCATCGGGAGTTTTTGCCGAGATACAAAGTTCTATAAACTTTATATGGGGTTTACGAGCAAAACCTGATAAAGGAATTAAAAAATTCATTCAAAATCGCTTAATGTCATTTTCAATGATCGCTTCAGTTGGTTTTTTAATGCTTGTCAGTCTTTTTATAAGTACCACATTAGATTTAATGAGTGCTCGTTTAAAAATGTATTTCCCGGAAAGTACCGTCTATTTATTTTATATAGTCAATATAGTGATCGTTCTTGCAAGTATTACGCTTCTTTTTGCAATTATTTTCAAGACATTACCTGATGGAAAAATTAGATGGAAAGACGCTTTTATTGGTTCCGGAGTTACAGCAATACTTTTTATGATTGGTAAATTTGCAATTGGTTTTTATTTAGGAAGCTCTACAGTTGCTTCAGTCTATGGCGCAGCAGGTTCTGTAATAATTATTTTGGTTTGGGTCTATTATTCGGCAATTATTCTGTATTTTGGAGCAGAATTTACCAAAGTATATGCAAAGTCATACGGAGGTAAAATCGAACCTAATGAATACTCTGTTGAAATTCAAAAGGAGATTTACGAAATAAAAGATCCAACAGAAAAAGAACCGTTAAAAAAAGCATCTTTATGAAAATTATAGCCTTTGGAGGAAGTAACAGTCAACATTCAATCAACAAACATTTTGCGACTTACGCAGCAAGCTTATTTGAAAATGCTGATGTTGAAGTTTTGGATTTGAATGATTTTGCTATGCCTTTGTTTAGTGTCGATGTTGAAAAAGAAATTGGTCAGCACGAAACGGCAAAAGCATTTTTGGCGAAAATTGGAACAGCAGATCTTCTTGTTGTTTCCTTAGCGGAGAATAATGGTAATTATTCCGTTGCTTTCAAAAATATTTTTGACTGGAGTTCCAGAATCACCAAAGAAGTTTTTCAGCAAAAGTCAATGTTGTTATTGGCAACATCGCCAGGCACAAGAGGTGGAGCTTCTGTGTTAGAAATTGCTAATAATGCATTGCCACGATACGGCGCACAAATAAAAGCTACATTTTCATTACCAGCATTTAATGCTAATTTTGATCTGGAACAAAATAAAATTTCAAATGCCGAGTTAGATATAGAATTAAAAGACATAATAAAGTCTGGTTTTTAATCGATGATAATAAAAAAGATTACTGTTATATTCCTTCTCCTGAATTTTGTTTTTATAAATTCATCTTACTCACAAAAAGATAGTGATGTAGACAGGATAGTACTAAAATACCCAAAACATTTTAGTTCTACAGAGGATTTAGCAGAAAGAATTCAAAAAGATTTTACTTCAGAACACGACAAGGCAAGAGCTATTTACAGTTGGATTGCCTTTAATGTAAAATATGATTATGCGGTATATTTAAATCCACCGCGAACACAAGGGTTTAGTTATTCTACTGAAGCTGAAAAGCAAAGAAAAATTCAACAAATCAATGATAAATTGATTGAAAAGAGTTTTAGTTCTCAAAAGGCAGTTTGTGAGGGTTTTACAGCTTTATATCAGCATTTGTCCGGATTGGTAGGGCTTAAATCAGAAATAATCAGAGGAGATTCAAAGATAAGATTAGCAGATATTGGCCGAAAAAAACTTTCTTCAAATCATGCCTGGAACATTGTTTTAATTGATGAAAAATGGCGACTGATTGATGTTACATGGGGTCAGGGATATTATGACAATAGTAAAGGAAAAATGGTCAATGACTTCACATCCATTTATTTTGATACAGATCCTGAATATTTTTTTGCTAAACATTTTCCGGATTCCGGTTCTTATTTAGGAAACAGATTAAGTAAGGAAGATTTTCTTAATGGACCTTTAATTTATAATAAAACAATCGAAGGCGATTATAAAATTAAAGCACCGGATTCCGGAATAGTGGAAGCGAAATATGGAGATAAAATTACTTTTGAAATTAAAAACGTTTCAAAATCAGATTTACTCTTCTATTTAAATAAAAAAAATCAGCCAGTAAAAATTCAAAACTCTAAAGCGAAACGCGGAGGTATAGAATTTGATATTACTTATGACAAAAATATAAGCGATTACATTACTATTTATCTGGATACATTTAGCATCGTTTCATTTAAAATAATTCCGAAATAAAGATATTTTGCATCTTTGTTTAAACGTTTTTCTTCTTTTATAGAATTGACGTATCTTAGCGATAAAGAGATGAATTTAATGATAGCAGTCAATAAAACTGTTGAAATGCAACCAAGGCTATGGAAACTACTTTCCTGAAATCTATTTTAGATAATGATTTCTATAAATTTACAATGCAGCATGCTGTAATTAAGCTTTTTCCAAAGGCAAAAGTGCGTTATGGTTTTATCAATAGAGGCAAACATATTTTTCCTCCCGGTTTTGGTGATTTACTTCGACGATCTGTTGATGCCATGGCTGATTTGCGTCTGACTAAAGACGAAAAAAATTATTTAGCCCACTTTTGTCCGTATCTTGATCCTACATATTTAGATTTTTTACAAGGATATAATTATGATCCGTCAGAAGTCCACATTACTCAGGAAGGATCAGAAATAAAAGTCACAATCGAAGGATTTTGGTATCGAACTATTTTGTGGGAAGTTCCTTTGATGGCTTTAATCTCAGAACTTTTTTATAAGGCGAATCACTTAATTCGGCTGAATGATGATGCGATAAAAAAATTAACAAAAGATAAAATTGATAACTATAATAAATTAGGGGTTTCAATTTTGGAATTTGGAACAAGACGTCGCCATTCTTATGATGTACATGTTTTGATCAACGATACTTTGCAGACTTTTGGTTCTGAAAGTTTTATTGGTACAAGTAATGTGCATTTTGCAATGGTCAATAATAAAAGACCCTTAGGAACGCATGCACATGAATGGTTTATGTTTCATGCGGCTCAGTTTGGTTTTAAAATGGCCAATTTAATTAGCCTGGAAAATTGGACACAAGTTTACGGAGGTGATCTCGGGATCGCTTTAACGGATACTTATACAACAGATATTTTTTTCGAACAATTTGATAAAAAATATTCTAAACTTTTTGACGGAGTCCGTCATGATAGTGGAGATCCCATCGAATTTGCGCAAAAGGTACTTTCGCATTATACAAAAATGGGGATTGATCCAAGATCGAAAGTGATTGTTTTTTCGGATTCGCTGAATTATGATAAAGTAAAAAGTATCACTGATTTTTGTAAAAATAAAATTAAAATGTCGTTTGGTATCGGAACCAATTTTAGTAATGACGTAGGTTTGCCGCCTATGAATATGGTTATAAAATTGACCGAAGTTAAACTGGATAATACACATTGGCAAGGCGTTGTTAAGCTTTCTGATGAAAAAAATAAAAATACGGGAACGCCCGAAATGATTGCTTTAGCAAAAGAAGTACTGGGAATCAAATAGCATTTTTTGGTTAAAAACATGATTTTTTTTATTTTTGACACCTGTATTATTTTAAAATCAATTTAAATAGGATTTAAAGCTGTTATTAATCATAACAAAAAAAAAAATACGCTTTCATTTTTTGACTATAAATGGTACATTAGCCAAAAATCCAATTCACTTTATGCTAGAGCAAAATCAATATACCGAAGATAACATTCGATCACTCGATTGGAAAGAACATATTCGTATGCGTCCCGGAATGTATATCGGGAAACTAGGAGATGGTTCTTCACCGGATGATGGTATTTATATTCTTTTAAAAGAGGTTTTAGACAACTGTATCGATGAGTTCGTGATGGGGTCAGGAAAGACTATTGAGGTGACTATCAGGGATAAAACGGTTACGGTTCGTGATTACGGACGTGGAATTCCGTTAGGAAAGGTAGTTGATGTAGTTTCGAAAATGAATACAGGAGGAAAGTATGATTCTAAAGCTTTCCAGAAATCAGTAGGTTTAAATGGTGTAGGAACAAAAGCAGTAAATGCACTTTCGAATTACTTTCGTGTAGAATCAGTTCGTGATGATAAACAAAAAGGAGCTGAATTTTCTGCTGGAAATTTAGTTTTAGAAGAAGATATAATCGAGACGACAAAGCGAAAAGGAACAAAAGTAACCTTTACGCCGGATGAATCGATCTTTAAAAATTACAAATTCCGTATGGAATATGTCATTAAAATGGTCAAAAACTATTGTTACCTAAACAATGGTTTGACGATTATTTTTAATGGAGAAAAATACATTTCTGAAAATGGTCTTAGAGATTTATTAGAAGAAACAATTAGTGCGGATGATCTTGAATATCCAATTATTCACCTGAAAGATCATGATATCGAGATCGCTTTAACGCACAGTAAAACACAATACAGCGAAGAGTATCACTCTTTTGTCAACGGACAGAATACAACTCAGGGAGGAACGCACTTAGCGGCTTACAGAGAAGCAATTGTAAAAACCATTCGTGAGTTTTACAATAAAAACTTCGAAGCTTCTGACGTTCGTAAATCGATTGTGAGTGCGATTAGTATTAAAGTTATGGAGCCGGTTTTTGAGTCTCAGACCAAAACCAAATTAGGTTCTACAGATATGGGTTCTGACGATGGAACGCCTGCTGTATCTGTTCGTACTTTTGTAAATGATTTTGTTAAAAATAAATTAGACAATTATTTACACAAAAATCCTCCAACTGCAGATGCTTTATTGCGTAAAATTTTACAGGCAGAGCGTGAGCGAAAAGAATTATCCGGAATTAGAAAGCTGGCAACGGATCGTGCTAAGAAAGCCAATCTTCATAATAAAAAATTAAGAGATTGCCGCGCGCACCTTCCAGATACAAAAAACCCGAGAAACTTAGAAAGTACGCTTTTTATTACCGAGGGAGATTCGGCTTCCGGATCGATCACAAAGTCACGTGACGTAAATACACAAGCCGTATTTAGTTTACGTGGTAAGCCTTTGAACTCGTACGGAATGACGAAGAAGATTGTATATGAGAATGAAGAATTCAACTTATTACAAGCAGCTTTAGATATCGAAGACGGACTGGAAAAATTGCGTTACAACAATATCGTAATTGCAACCGATGCCGATGTCGATGGAATGCACATTCGTTTGTTGTTGATTACTTTCTTTCTTCAGTTTTTTCCTGAATTAATCAAAGAAGGACATTTGTATATTTTGCAAACGCCACTTTTCAGGGTTCGAAATAAAAAGGAAACCATCTATTGTTATTCAGAAGAAGAGAGAAGAGATGCGATCGAAAAACTAAAACCAAAACCGGAAATCACCCGATTTAAGGGTTTGGGAGAGATTTCGCCGGATGAGTTCAAAAACTTCATTGGAGAAACCATTCGCCTTGATCCAATTATGATGGATAAAAATACTTCGATTGAACAATTGTTATCTTTCTATATGGGGAAAAATACTCCGGACAGACAAGAATTTATCATCAAGAATTTGAAGGTGGAATTGGATGCTGTTGAAGCTGAAGTTTAGAAAGAAAATAAAAATATGAAAACCTCAGTCAATGACTGGGGTTTTTGAAATATAAAATTCTGCGACAGTGTTGCTGAATTTATAATTTGAATTTCGTTATAAGTGTCGATGAATTTTTAAGTTAGCACACTAGATAATTTTGCCAGTAAATATAAAACCGTTTTACCAAGTGAGTCAGATTTAAAACGACTTTTGGAGAATAAATAATATCAAATTTATAATTTCGAATATAAATAAATGAAAGACGAAGAAGACGATAACATAATTCCAAACGACGACGAGAATAATTCTGAAGAGAACCAGATTGATGAAAATCAGGATGGAGATGATTCTGAGGAAATTATAAACGTAGATGCTAAGAATTTTGAAGGAAAGCATTTTTACGAAAACCAGGAAGAAGAAGGAGACGACGTTATTACAAAAGTAACGGGAATGTACAAAGACTGGTTTCTGGATTATGCTTCATACGTAATTCTGGAACGTGCAGTTCCGGCGATTGAAGATGGTTTTAAACCTGTTCAGCGTCGTATTATGCACTCTTTAAAGGAGTTGGATGACGGTCGTTATAATAAAGTTGCCAATGTTGTTGGTCACACCATGCAGTATCACCCACACGGAGATGCCAGTATTGGTGATGCGATGGTACAAATTGGTCAAAAAGATTTACTAATTGATTGCCAGGGAAACTGGGGAAATATCTTAACAGGCGATGGAGCTGCGGCTTCTCGTTATATCGAGGCACGTTTGTCTAAATTTGCTTTGGAGGTTTTGTATTCTCCAAAAATTACCGATTGGGGTGTTTCTTATGATGGTCGTCGTGCAGAACCCAACAATCTTCCGGTAAAGTTTCCGTTACTTTTGGCACAAGGAGCAGAGGGAATTGCGGTTGGTCTTTCGACTAAAGTTCTGCCTCACAACTTCAATGAATTAATTGATGCTTCGATCAAGATTTTAAAAGGAAAACCATTTACATTATATCCTGATTTCATGACACAAGGTATTGCTGATGTGTCGAATTATCATGATGGACTTCGTGGCGGACGTGTGCGTGTGCGTGCTAAAATTGCCCAATTAGACAAGAACACGTTGGTAATTACGCAAATTCCGTTTTCGACCAATACCACAACTTTGATTGACAGTATTTTGAAAGCCAATGATAAAGGTAAAATCAAAATCAAGAAAATTGAAGATAATACAGCGGCAGATGTTGAGATTTTAATTCATCTTTTTCCGGGTGTTTCTCCAGACAAAACTATTGATGCTTTGTTTGCTTTTACAGCCTGCGAAACTTCTGTAGCGCCTTTAGGTTGTGTTATTGAAGATAATAAGCCGTTGTTTATTGGAGTTTCTGAAATGTTGAAAATTTCGACTCACAGAACCGAAGATTTACTTCGCCAGGAACTAGAAATTCAATTAGAAGAATTAAAAAATAAATGGCATTTCTCTACTTTAGAGAAAATCTTCATTCGTGAAGAAATGTACATTGATTTCAAATTGTATTCAGATAGAGAATCGCTGTATAAGTATTTGTATGACAGATTTGAGATTTTCAAAAAATCATTCGTTAGAGAAATCAATGATGATGATTTGCAAAGACTAACTCAGATCCCAATGATTCGTATTACTCGTTTTGACTCTGATAAAGCAGATGATTTTATCTCTAAGTTAGAAGACGAGATGAAAGAAGTAGAGCATCATTTAGCAAATTTGACAGATTTCGCAATTGCTTATTTTACGAAATTAAAAGAGAAATACGGAAAAGGCCGCGAACGCCAGACGGAACTTCGTGTATTTGATAATGTCGAAGCTACCAAAGTAGTTTTGCGTAACACAAAATTATACGTAAACCGTGAAGAAGGATTCGTAGGAACCAGCCTTAAAAAAGATGAATATCTTACAGATTGTTCTGATATCGATGATGTAATCGTGTTTTTACGTGACGGAAAAATGCTGGTAACAAAGGTAGATTCCAAAACATTTGTGGGTAAAGATATTATTCATGTCGCTATTTTTGATAAGAGTGATAAACGTACGATTTACAACATGATGTATCGTGACGGAAAATCAGGTCCATCCTATATCAAACGTTTTAATGTTTCTGGTGTAACACGTGATAAACCTTATGACTTGACGAATGAAACGAATGGTTCACAAGTAGTTTATTTTTCGCATAACCCGAATGGGGAAGCAGAAGTCATTACGATCTTATTGCGTCAGGTGGGAACGATCAAGAAATTGAAATTTGATATTGATTTTGCCAAATTAGCGATTAAAGGACGTGCTTCAAAAGGAAATTTGGTAACCAAATATCCAATCAAGAAAATTGAATTAAAAGAGAAAGGAATTTCGACTTTATTACCAAGAAAAGTTTGGTTTGATGATACCGTAAAACGCTTAAATGTTGATGCAAGAGGTGAATTATTAGGTGAATTTAAGCCAAGTGATAAAATCTTAATCATCAATCAAAGTGGTAAATTAAAAGTAATCATTCCGGAATTATCGACTCATTTTGAGGAAGATATGATCGTATTGGAGAAGTTTAATCCTAAAAAACCAGTTTCGGCAATTTATTTTGACGGAGAAAAAGAACGTTACTATTTAAAACGTTTTCTCGTAGAGACTGATAAAGAAGAATGCTTTATTACAGAACATCCAAATTCGCAATTAGAGATTGTATCAACAGATTATCGTCCGGTGGCACAACTTATTTTCGCAAAAGTAAAAGGAGTTCAGAAAGAGGATTTACATATAGATGTTGAAGATTTTATTGCTGTAAAAGGCTTTAAAGCATTAGGAAATCAGTTGACAGCGGATAAAATAAAACAAGTAAATTTACTTGATCCTTTACCTTATGAAGAACCTGTCGAAGAAGTTCCTGAAAAACCTGAATTATCAGATGATGATTCAGTCGAAACAGAATTAGACGACGACGGCCAGATTGGTTTGGTCTTAGATTAATATAAAAATGAAAAACGCTAAGATTCTCTTAGCGTTTTTTTATATGATTGTTTTTCTAAAAATAATGCCCTATTTAATGATTAACGCAAACCTGATTGTTACTTAAACAGCGAATTCAAATTAACGTGTTTCTTCTCTTTTAGTTTTTTTATAATTTTCAAAAAGGCAATTGCGGTAATATAAGCATCTCCCAAAGCAGTATGTCTGTCCTTTTTAGAAATGTCAAATTTATCGGCAAGATCGTCAAGAGTATAATGATCTTTTCGCTCGAACAAATGCGATTGGATGAGTGTCTTTTTGTATAAAATAGCAGTATCTAATCGTTTATTAGTCAATTCAGGATCACCATTTCGTTCTAACGCTTTATTGATCATTGTAACATCAAAAACAGTATGATGCGCAATAATAATCGAATCACCCAGAAAAGCTAAAAATTGTTCTAAAGCCTCTTTTTCACTTGGTCGTTGAACAACGAAAGCCTTTAAAATACCATGAATCTGAGCCGTCGATTTGTCGTAATGATCTTGTTGTATATAAACTTCAAAACTATCCTGAACAGAGATAACCCCATTTTGTAAAACTAATGCTCCAATGCACAATATACGGTCGTTATCGTAATCAAAACCAGTTGTTTCTGTGTCCAGAACGACAAAACGAGTTTCTTCAATAGTGATGTTTTCATCAAAGAGATCTTCTTCTTTTTTCCAAAAATTAAATAAACTCATAGTTATACCAGATTTGAAACATTAAAACGTACCGAAATTAATTCCTGAAGTTCCTTGATGGTTTTAAAAGTGCGTTTCAGTTTTATCTTCTCCATTTTAGATAATGTTTCCAATGCAATAAATTGTCCTGAATCATTGTGTAGAAGTCCTTGTTTGGTTCTGAATTTCAATAAAGCCTTAAACGAGTACGAACAGGAAAGATATAATTCTCTATTGTTAGGTTCTAGATCTGCAAGTTTTTCGAATCGCTCAGCTGTATTACTGATACCTTTTATAGAATGTGATAATATCAAAACCCTTGCCGCATCTGTCAATGGCATTAAAGCCCTTCTTTTAATGTCAAAATGATCTTTATTCGCCCCATCTTGTTCTACTAAAAATTGCCTGAAAAATCCTGTTGGAGAAGGGCTTTGCAAAGCACCGCTAACTAAATGAACATAAAAAATAGGATTTGCTTTTACATTCTCAAAAATAAAATCAGACAGTTCATTTGTAATCGCGGCATCACCATAAGTTAAGCTATAATCGAAGAAAATAAAAGATAGTAAAACCTCATTCTTTCCTGGATTTGTGATCCAGTGATGTACCTGATTTTTCCATTCATCCAGACTCATGCACCATTTTGGGTTTGAGGCCATCATTTCGGCAGGGCAATAATCATAGCCAATTTCAAAAAGTCCCTTGTTGACAAGTGTGGCAAATTTTAGGAAATATATTTTTGTTTCCTCTTTAAAAACATCCGAAACATTTTCATAAACAATGGCATTATCCTGATCCGTATGAAGCATTTGTTCACTTCGTCCCTGGCTTCCTAACGCCAGCCATGCAAATTTTACAGGTGGCGGACTGCTCATTTTTTCTAATGATATTTCGATAACCCTGGTGATGCACGCTTCGTTTAGCTCAGTAATGATCTTAGAAATTAAAGTCATTGGTATATTTTGATCCAGATACCCTTGAAGCAATTGCATGATTCTGGCTCGAATAGGTTTAATCTCTTTGGCTTTTTTAGTTCTTTTAAGTGCTTTTATTAAAACGGCAGGATTATTTCCTAAAGCCACCATTACATCATGTTTGGATAAAATCCCAACGGCTTTAGTATTCGTTGTTCCGTCTTTTGTCAGGCATAAATAACTGATGTTACTTTTCATCATCGCCATTTGAGCCTCAGTAACTGTCATTTTTTTAGGATACGTAATAACGGGTTTCGTCATTATGGTTTCGGCAGTTGTGAGGATCGAATAATCGCCTGTAACAATTTTATTGCGTAAATCTTTGTCAGTAATAATTCCTATAGGCAGCATTTCGTCTACAATTAATATGGCGCCAACTTTATTCTTTGTCATGATTTTTGCAATATCCCGAGCCGTGGTCGACGGACTGCAAGTGACAATTTTCTTGGAATATTTTATGGGTTGTAAGTCAAAAGAATCTCTTTCAGAATGGTGGTTTTCATGCAGTAGATCATCGCCATATAATTTGTCTTTGTGAATATCAGAGTAAGGATTACGGGTGTTAGACGCATAACTTTCGATCAGGAAATTTCCAACATTTCTATTTTCAAGCGCATAAGGTTTAAAAACAGCAATAGGAACGGCATATAGGATGGTTTCTTCATACGCAACAGCCTCCATAATATAATTTTCCTGCGCCAAAAGCGGGCGCAATCCAAAAATATCACCTTCGTCGCACATATCTAAAACGGTATTTTTTGGACTTTTTTTAAGCGCAACAGCACCTTTATGAACGACATAAAAAGAGTCGTGAGTTTTGTCGTTTTCTGCAAAGATTACAGCATCTTTATCTTTATAAACAATAGAAATTTGTTCAGATAGTTTTTCTAAATCCTTTTGATGTAAAAAACTAAAAGGAGGGAAGTTCTTTAAAAAGTCGGCAACTCTTTGCGAAATAGTATTTTTCATACGTAAGATTTAGGTTCTAATGTAATACTTAAAATAGAAATGTAAAAGAAACACGCTTAAACTTTTTTGTTCTTGCTACAAAGTCACAAACGCACGAAGATTTGTTTATTCTTTGTATTTTTTAAAAGATGTTACAAATGAGTTTTTGTTTTCTGAGAAATGGTGGTATAAAAAAAGTTCCAATAGGAACTTTTAAATTATGATTTAAGATTGTCTCTTTCGAACCCGCATATTGATAAACTCTACAGCCAATGAAAACGTAATGGCAAAATACAAATATCCTTTTGGTACTGCGCCAATATGTTCTCCCAAAAGTGCAGCATTCGATAAATGCATACTTTCAGTAATCAGCATAAAACCAATCAGGATTAAAAACGAAAGTCCGAGTATTTGAATTGAAGGGTTTTTATTGACAAAATTTCCCACCGGAACCGCAAATAACATCATAACCAAAACTGAAATGATAACAGCCGTAATCATAATTGTTAAGGCACCGTGAACACCGTTTGTCATACCAACTGCCGTTAGAATCGAATCGACAGAAAATATTAAATCGATTAGTAAAATCTGGACAATAACATTCGAAAATGATTTTTTTGCAGCATTGCCAATCGTCTTTTCCTCATCGCCCTTATGATCTACTTTTTCGCTAATTTCCTTCGTACTTTTATAAATCAGAAATAAACCTCCAAGAAATAAAATCAATGCCTGACCAGTAAAGTCGCCTTCAAACCAACCCCAGTGAATACTGAAAATGGTGGCTTTCATGGCAATCAGATACGAAATACCCATCAATAAGGCGATACGCATAAACATAGCCAGAAACAAACCGATTCGGGTTGCTTTTTTACGATCTTCTTCAGGCAATTTGCCAGTTACGATCGATATAAAAATAATATTATCAATTCCTAAAACAATTTCAAGAAAAGTCAGAGTCAATAAAGCGATCCATGCATCGGGATTCAAAAATACTTCCATACTAAAAATTGTTTAGTTAGATTAATTATTCCAATTTTACTACTGTTCCGCGTTGTTTCTGATCAGAACCCACCATTCCAAATTCAAACGTATAAGAATCTTTAGAAGTTGTTAAAATCTTCATATTGATAGCTTTTTCTTCTGCCATGTTTTTTGGGTGTTTCTTTTGCAGGATATATTCACAATCACTTACCCAACGTACTGTCGATGTATCTGTTTTACCTTCAAAAGTTTCGATTTCTATCCCATCTTTACGTTCAAAGACTGTCGTTTTTTTTACGCCGTTTACATCAAACTCAAATTTGAATTTTCCGGTTTTAAAATCTTTGCAATTATGTTCTGCATCATAACAAGATACTAAGGTAAGTAACGGAAGTAAGAATACTATTTTTTTCATTTTAAATAATTTGTTTTTTAAGGAGCTATTCCTGCTTTCCATTTCAATCTTTTTGTTTTTAAAGAAAAAACAAAAAGGATTTCCATTACAATCAGGGCTAGGGCAATCGTTTTTATCACACTAAATGAAGTTGAAAGAATTTGTTCGTTTTATTAGGGCTTCGACTCCGCTCAGCCTGACAAACGGATCATTTCAATCTTTCTAATTCATCATCGGTAAAGTTCTTGATTTCTTTTTCCTTGGCAAACTTTTCGGCGTTATAATTTCCGGAATTATTTCTGGGAATCGATAAACTATTCCAGGAAGCATTTTTTAATTGTTTCGCATAAAATACAATTTGTCCCACATGATACGGATAATGTGCTAGTTGACGATTTATGGCTTCGATAACAGTGTGACCTTCATTACGAATGTAAATAATATCCGAAAGTTGTTCTGGTTTTAAGCTGTTTAAGGTATTGAGAAAACAATCCCATCCTTTGTTCCAGACGATTAAAACTTCCTCTTTGGATTGTAAATCATTATCAAATTCGGCGTCTCGATTGCGCCATTCTTTTTCGCCATCAGAAGTTAAGAAATCGGACCATCTTGAAAGCATGTTTCCCGAAATGTGCTTAATTATAGTTGCAATACTATTAGTGTCTTCGTTTACAGTAACAAAAAGCTGTTGAGGCTCTAATTGGTCTATGGCTTTTTCGCCCAGTGTTTTGTAATATAAAAATTGCTTTTTAACACTTTCTAAATAAGATTCTGTTGCTTCCATAATTATTTTATTTGTTGCCACGAATTTGCTTCGCCTGTTCGCTATCGCTCAAGTCACGAATTTATAAGTCTGCAAAAAAAAACAATTCGTGCTAATTCGTGAAATTTGTGGCTTTTATTTTAAAATTATTAATATTAGATGTTAGACAATTTTAATATCGTATTTATCTAAAAGACCCACAATTCCATCATTAGAAAATTGCGCTTTTTTCATTGGGTTAAATTCCGGATCAATTTTATAATTGTATGCCGTCTTAAAATTAACAGCAGCCAATTGGGTATCGTTAAAAATAGCTCCTTCGAGATTACAATTATCAAAAACCGAACTCGTTAAGTTGGTTCCTATAAAAGTAACTTCTCTAACTGAGCAATTAATAAATTTGGTTTTGGCCATTTTTTTATTTGAAAAAATGGCATAATCTAAAGTGCTTTCCTCAAAATAAACCTGAAATAAAAAATCGTCACATTCGTTGAAAGCAATTCCAAGAAGTTTGCAGTTTTTGAAACTTACATTTTTTAAACTTGTACCTGATAAACTCGTCATCGACAAATTGCAATCAATGAATTCGCAGTCTAAAAAGGTATTGTATGCAAAGTTACTGTTCGAGAAATCACAATTTTTAAAAACACAATCTTCAAACTCCCGATTGTTTATTTTTTTATCAATATAAGTGACTTTCTCGAAGGTTTTCTGAATGTGAATTAGACTTTCCATATTTTAATTATATTGGATATTTTTTTAGTAATGATGCTAAACCCGGGCGTGTAATTTAGTCGTTAAACAAACCTTTCATAATAATTTTCAATCCGTAAAAAATTAAAAACATTGCACTCAGACAAGCTACAATTCCAATTCCTAAAACTAAATAATGCCAATTGGTATGCTGATTCATAAAAGCATTGTAAATCAATGAAGGACCAATAAATAAAAGTGGTAATGAACCTGACATATATTTAATTCCTTTTCCTAATAATTCTTTATTTGTTGACATAATTTCTTGTTTGATTTGCAAAGTTTCCGGTTTCAGGTTTCTTTTAGTTTCAGGTTTATCGCAACCTTGTCATTTCGACGCAAGGCGAAATCACACAAGAAACTCCCAATATATATCTTCAATCTTTGTCGATTTGCGAGTGTAATTTCGCCTTGCATCGAAATGAATATTGTGTTGTAAAAAGATATTGCTTATTCACAAAAGCTTTTACTTTTTATAATTATCAACAGCATTTCGTACGCTGCCGTATTTTTTTAATAATTCTGAACCTTCTTCATACGAAACAGGAATTTCGCCCATAATCATTTTCACGCCGCGATCTACCAATTTAATATTACTTAATTGCATATCGACCATTTTGTTGCCTTTTACTTTTCCCAACTGAATCATTGCAGCTGTAGAAATCATATTCAGAACTAGCTTTTGAGCTGTTCCGGCTTTCATTCTGGAACTTCCGGTAATAAATTCAGGTCCTACAACTACTTCTACAGGAAATTGAGCTGTTAATGCTAGCGGGCTTCCCTCATTATTAGTAATACAGCCGGTAAGAATATTATTTTGATTACAGGTTGTTAAGCCGCCAATAACATAAGGAGTTGTTCCGGAAGCAGCGATACCAATCACGACATCATTCGCACCTATATTATTGTTTTGCAAATCGATCCAGGCTTGGGTGGCATTGTCTTCGGCATTTTCTACGGCACGACGAATAGCAGAATCTCCACCGGCAATAATTCCGTTTACTAAATCAAAAGGAACGCCAAAAGTGGGAGGACATTCTGAGGCGTCTACAACACCTAAACGTCCGGATGTTCCGGCTCCAATATAAAACAATCTCCCGCCCAATTTTAGTTTAGCGACCACTTGCGCAACCAGTGCCTCTATTTGTGGTATTGCTTTTTCAACTGCATTAGGAACGGTTTTATCTTCCTGATTGATGTTGGTAAGCAATTCATGCAGAGACATTATTTCTAAATGTTCGTATTTTGAAGATTGTTCTGTAGTTTTGGTAAATGCCATTTTTTCGTGTTAATTAAGCCGGCTCAAAATTAATCTTTTTTATTGCAATCCCGAAATTTAGAACGTAAAGTAGCGAAGATTAAAAAAACTTTTTTCTTTTAATTCTTACACGGCGATTGCTTTACTGAATCTTCGGGTGAATGATGTTTTTTAGTCAATTAGAAAATTGAAATTATAACATAAATAAAGGTATGTGTATTCTAACAAGTTTTTAAAACCTGTTAGGTGTTTTTTGCGTGAGGGATAGTGGTCAATGTCATTAATTTAATTTTTTTTGATCAAAATTTTTCTCTCAATCCCAAAACTTCGGGACGGCGCTACAAAATAAAGCATACCTCTGGAATTTTAGAAAGAGTTCCGGAGGAACAAAATATATTGTAGGGATGGATTTTAATCGATTATTCGCAAAGTTTAAACGCAATCTTGTCATCCCAAGGAACGAGGGATCACACTAGTATTTCCGTTCAGATATTCGCCAATCTTTGTCGAGTTTCTTGTGTGATCTTTCCTTCGTCGAGATGACAAGATTGCGGATTCTGATAGAGGTATTGATAAAGAAATAGTTAATCCGTATTCAAAAATCTCTTAACTTAATGACATTGGGATAGGAGATCCGTCACGGAGGAAAGGATAGTCCGACTGGATTTGCGAAAGGTGCATGTAAGTGGTTTGTTAAATAACGCCTTTTGTGAATTTGGTCACGCCCGGATTATAACATAAATGCCAGTAAAATTCCCAGAACAATCATAGAAACTTTGGCAATATTGAACTTATGTCCTTCGCTGCTTTCGAAAATAATTGTGGATGAAATATGAAATAAAATCCCAATTACGATCGCAGTGATTTCAGTATAATATTCATTTAAAAAAGGCAAATATTCGGATGCAACCGTACCAAGCGGCGTCATAAGTGCAAAAGTAAGCATGAAAACAAAAATGGCTTTCTTGTCAAGATTTGCATTGATAAAAAAGGTTGTTAAAATCACTGCAATTGGCAAATGGTGAATTGCTATACCAAGTGCTAAATCGTGATGATGACTTACGGGGAAACCTTCTAAAAAAGCATGAATGCACAAGCTTATAAAAAGCAACCACGGAATCTGACTCATTTGTGCATGTCCGTGTACGTGACCATGCTCAGCTCCTTTAGAGAAAAACTCTAAGATGATCTGGAATAAAATTCCAACCATAATAAAGATACCAATATTATGATTGTGTGTTTCGTAAACTTCCGGAAGCAAATGCATTACGGTTAACGACAATAAAAATGAACCGCTAAAAGCAAGCAATAATTTTAGATTGGTCTTATTTTTTGGTTTTAAAAACAAAGCCAGAATATAACCTAAAAGTACAGAAAATAAGGGTAAAAGATAATTCATTTTTTATTGTTTAATCGTTGATTTGTTTAATCTGTTAATTGTTTATTCGACTAAACGGTTTAAACAATTAACGATTCACCAATTTTACTTAAAAATCATGATTAATCGTTCGCTTTCGGTTTTATGAAACTTTTTGAGTTTATAATCTCCAAAAATATCCAATAGAAAAATTCCGGCTTCTTCCATTAAATCTTCAAAATCTTTTAGGGTTAAAGCTTTTACTTTTTCGGTAAAATGATATTGACGCCCTTGGTCTTCAAAATCTATTTCCTTAAAAATATGTCCGTCCTGAACATATCTTTTGATTTTAAAATCGATATCGTCAACGGTTTTTACTTCTTCCGGAACTAAAGTTTCAATTACATTGGCCACATTCATAAAATCGATTACGGCAAAACCATATTCAGATAAACTTTCTTTAATGGCTTTTAGCGTTGTTAGATTGTCATCATCGTTTTCGAAATAACCAAAGCTCGTAAACAAATTAAAAATGGCATCAAATTTTTCATCAAAAGGTTCACGCATATCGTGCACTTTAAAATGCAGGGTTTCGTTGCTGTTTTTGCTGGCTTCGGCAATGCTGTTTTCAGACAAATCAGCACCAAGAACATTAAAGCCTAATTGATTCAAATAAATAGAATGGCGCCCTTTTCCGCACGCTAAATCCAGCACTTTTGCTTTTTCAGGCAAGTTTAGATAATGTGTAAGGTTATCCATAAAAATCTGTGCCTCGCGGTAATTTCTATCTTTATAAAGTATGTGGTAATAAGGAGTGTCAAACCATGATGTAAACCAATTTTCGGTATTACGCTCCTGATTTGGTGTTGATGAGTTTGGTGCTTCAGACATTTATTCTATTTCAATTAATTCAAAGTCCCGCAAATTTAGTGTATTTTTGCCGAAAAATAACTATTTCGCGACGATACCTGAATAATCAGATTTGTGTCTGCGATCGGAGTTTTTTTTAATACAAAAATAAAGATGGAAGAAAATTTTAGAATGATTGCCAAATGTTTTTTTGGTTTTGAAGAAATATTAGAGAAAGAATTAAAAGACCTTGGTGCTCAGGACGTCGAAAAAGGGGTGAGAATGGTAAGCTTTAAAGGTGATAAAGGTTTTATGTATAAAGCTAATTTATCGTTGCGTACTGCGCTTAAGGTTTTAAAACCTATTTACTCGTTCAGGGCTAATAATGAACAAGCATTATATAAAGGGATTTCTGGTGTAAACTGGTCAAAACTTTTAAATGCAAACCAGACTTTTGTGATTGATGCAACGGTGCATTCGACTTATTTTAATCATTCTGAGTTTGTTTCTCAAAAATGTAAAGATGCAATTGTAGATCAGTTTAGAGAAAGAACGGGACAGCGCCCAAGTATTGATAAAGCTTTTCCTGATTTACGAATCAACGTTCATATCGATAAAGACCAGGTTTCGGTTGCTTTAGATACTTCCGGAAATTCATTGCACCAGCGTGGATACAGAACGGCTACGAATATTGCGCCTATCAACGAAGTTTTGGCAGCAGGAATTTTGTTGTTATCAGGCTGGGAAGGACAAAGCCACTTTTTGGACCCAATGTGTGGTTCAGGAACTTTCCTTGCAGAAGCGGCGATGATTGCTTGTAATATTCCGGCAAATATAAATCGTAAAGAATTTGCTTTTGAAAAATGGAAAGACTGGGATAATGATTTGTTCGAACAGATTATAAACAGTTTGATGAAGAAAACAAAAGAGTTTCATTATACTATAAAAGGTTTTGATAAAGCGCCAAGTGCTGTAAACAAAGCCAAAGATAATATCAGGAATGCTAATCTTGAAGATTACGTTTCGATTGAAGAAAATAACTTTTTTGATACTGAAAAATCAGTAGAAGGAAAATTGCATATGGTTTTTAATCCGCCTTATGATGAGCGTCTGGATATTCATATGGAAGAGTTTTACAAAAATATTGGTGATACTTTAAAGAAAAGCTATCCGGGAACAAATGCCTGGTTTATTACAGCAAATCTTGAAGCATTGAAATTTGTAGGTTTAAAACCTTCTCGTAAAATCAAACTTTTCAACGCAAGCCTTGAAGCGCGTTTGGTAAAATACGAAATGTACGAAGGAAGTAAGAGAACGAAATTTCAAGTTTCTGAATAAAGCTTCTAAGATGCTAAGTTTCTAAGTTAATAAGAAGTTTGGCTGAGAATAAAATATAATTTTAGGTTAAAGAAACTAAGTTATAAAGAGAAAATCTTAGAAACTTAGTACCTCAGGACCTTAGCAACTTAAAAAGAAATGACAAAATTACAAGTAAGAGCTTTTTTATACCAATTGGGGTGTTTCGCAATTTTATTTATTGCAGGAAGGTATGTAGTAGCGATGTATACAGGATTAACAGGACTTTGGATTCCGATGACTGCTTTTATTATAGCAACTTTGATTTCGCCTAAATTTCAGGCAGTAAAAACTAAGGATGGCGAAAAGCTTTTTATGAAATGGATTTTCATGAAGGGTATCAGAGAAATAGGATAGATCAGTTTTATGAAGATAATTGGGCTTATAGGCGGGATTAGTTGGGTTTCTACCGGTGATTACTACAAACTTATAAATCAGGGTATAAATGATAAATTGAGAGGGTTAAACTTCTCGGAGTGTTTGATTTACTCTTTTAATTATGCTGATATAAAAAGGAATAACGAAAACAACGATTGGGATTCTACTTTTAATATGCTTTTAAAAGGATGTCAATTCTTAAAGCAGGGCGGGGCAGAAGCAATTGTATTGTGTGCAAATACGATGCATTTTATCGCTGACAGACTTGAAGCGGCAATAGATTTACCTATTATTCATATTGCAACAGTAACATCGATCGAAATTCAGAAACAAGAATTGAAAAAGGTTGGTTTGTTGGGGACTAAGTTTACAATGGAACTCGATTTTTTTAAAGATAAACTTATCGATAAAGGAATAGAAGTTTTGATTCCGAATAATGATGACGATAGGGATTTTCTTCATACTACAATTTTTGAAGAACTAGGAAGAGGAATTGTAACCGCAGCAACTAAAAAACGTTATTTGGAAATTGCCAATCAATTAATAAAAGAAGGAGCGGAAGGAATTATTTTAGGATGTACCGAAATTCCTTTAGTGATACAAGCAGAAGATCTTTTGGTACCCATTTTTGATACTGCTTTGATACATTCAAATGCAGCTGTTGAATTTCAGCTCTCTTAAGATTAGAACGTAAATAGAAAAGCCATGAATTTAAATTAATTAAGTTCATGGCTTTTTTTATTTTTAGAAGAGACTATTTTTTAGGGGCTTCTTTGGTATTGGTCAATACGGGGATAATTGTTTTTTTCTTATAAAGCGGAATAAAATAGGAAACGGTATAATTGAATCCTACTCCAAAATTACCATCATAAGTCCTGTTAAAGCCCGGAATGTATAGGTTGTCAAAACCAGATGGTTTTGAGTTGGCTACTAACATTTTTAACTGAACGCCAAACCCAACAAATACATTATTAAAAACCTTTGCTTTTAGTCCCATGGCAACTTCGATCCATCCGGCTGTAAGGCCAGTATATTTTTGACCATCAACAATTGGGGGTTGTTCTCCCCAATACGGATTTGCGTTGTAGATTTTGTAGCTGTTTAACTGTTGGCTAAAAGTACTAAAACCACCACGCATACCTATTGTAATTAAGTTTTCCATGTCCATCCAGTTTTCATATAAATTATAGTCAAAACCTCCTTTAATATAAGTTCCTGTAGCTGTTGAATTTAATCTGGTATCATCTGTAGTTTTGTCTTCAAAACCAAGTTCGGCAGCGATATAGTATTTTTTCGTTAAACGAAAATCACCCACAACTTCAATTCCTTTATAATCTTTATCATAAAGACCACGGGTTAACTTGTATAAATCAACTCCTACACGAAGGCCATAGCGATCTGTTTTGATGCTGTCTTTTTTTACTTCCTGGATTTCAGGTTTTGCGGCTCCGGTTTTAGGTTTTTCCTGAGTGGTACCTTTTGTTATTGTTTTAGTCGATGTTTCCTGGGCTTGAGCCAAAAACATTGAAAACAATAAGCAAAAACTAAAATAATACTTTAATATGTGTTTCATTTTCAGAATCGACTTTAGGTTGTAATACGATAACTCTTTGCATCCAGAGTCCATCATTGTTTGGGTCCGTTTGCTCGAAAGGGCTTGATACTGGATCAGCAAGCGATAGTGGGTCTAACTGAAAAATCGTTTTAAAACCACAAGCTCTGGATACATATACGTTTTCACGTGTATAGTTGAATTTTATTACATCTGTATTTATTGCAGCGGGATTAGGATTTCCTGAATCCAGAATAAAACTATAGGTAACTGAATTTTCATTTGTTTTTAACGGTATAGAAATAGTATTAGCACTGGTTCGATACTTTGTGATGGAGTCGCCACTTTTATTGAAAATAATTCCATTAGACTGATCTTTACCAATTACTTTTAAGTTGGTAACATTTTTAGCTAAGCTAGGAGTCTTGACTTCATAAAAGGAAATCACTAATCGGGGAGTAGTGGGCGTATTTGCATCACAAATATCATCTTTCTCACAGCTGGATAAACCAAAGGTAAAGACTAAGAAAAGACAGATTATTTTTTTCATTTAAATTTTATTAGCGAAGTTCTAAAAGTACAACATTTTCGACATGATGCGTTTGTGGAAACATATCAACAGGTCTTACACGTGTTACCTTATATTTTTCGTCCATCAAAGCCAAATCACGTGCTTGTGTAGCTGAATTACAACTTACATAAACTACTTTTTTAGGTGCGATTTTTAGAATTTGATCGATAACTGCCGCATGCATACCATCTCTTGGAGGATCTGTAATAATAACATCCGGTTTTCCGTGTTCTGCAATGAAGCTTTCGTTAAAAACGACTTTCATATCACCTACAAAAAACTCACAATTCGTTATATTATTGCGTTCTGCATTTGCTTTAGCGTCTAAAATAGCTTCAGGTACACTTTCTACACCAATTACTTTTTTTGCTTTTTTAGAAACAAACTGTGCAATAGTTCCAGTTCCTGTATATAAGTCATAAACAGTTTCGTCTCCGGTAAGTCCTGCAAAATCACGTGTTATTTTGTATAATTCGTAAGCTTGGTCAGAGTTGGTTTGGTAAAAAGATTTAGCGTTGATGCTAAATTTTAAACCTTCCATTTCTTCAAGGATATAATCCCTGCCTTTGTACAGCTTAATATTCTGATCGTAGATAGTATCGTTTTGTTTTGAGTTTACGACATATTGTAATGAAGTAATTTGCGGGAACTTCTCGTAAAGGTGATCTAAAAGAAGCTCACGATTTTTCTTGTCATTTTCGTAAAACTGAATCAAAACCATGATTTCGCCAGTAGAAGCTGTACGAATCATAAAAGTTCTTAATAAACCAGATTGTTCTCTTGGATTAAAAAAAGCTAAATTATGTTCGTTAGCAAAATCCCTGATTTCGTTTCTGATTGCATTAGATGGATCTTCCTGTAAGTAACATTTTTGAATGTCAAGGATTTTGTCCCACATCTTAGGGATATGAAAACCTAACGCATTTCTGTTTCCTAAATCTTCAGTGCTTTCAATTTCTTTTTCAGTTAACCAACGGCTGTTAGAAAACGAAAATTCCATTTTATTTCTGTAGAAAAACTGTTTTTCTGAACCCAAAATAGTTTCGAATTCAGGAAGTTCAACTTTTCCTATACGCTGTAAATGATTTTTTACCTCGTTTTGTTTGTAATACAGCTGTTGGCTGTATTTCATATTTTGCCATTTACATCCACCACAAACTCCAAAATGATCGCAAATAGGTTCAATGCGATGCTCTGATAATTCATGAAATTTTACGGCTTTACCTTCATAGTAGGCTTTCCTTTTTTTGAAAGTTTGTACGTCAACTACATCACCCGGAACCACGTTCGGTATAAAGATTACTTTTCCGTCAGGAGCCTTTGCTACTGATACTCCTTTTGCCCCGGCATCAAGAACTTGAATTTGATGAAAGACAACTTTGTCTGTATTTTTTCTTCCCATAGCGCAAAAATAAGTGTTTGTAAACTTTTTCAAATTTAAATTTCAAAATATTTTATCAAATTGTTTAATTTATTATTTTAATTGACTTTAAAAGTTAACTTTGTTTTTAACAATTTGCCCAAATCCTCCTTTTTTTAACCTAGATTATTGTTGTTTTTTATGAAGTTGTATCATAATCTTTCACAAATTGGCTTTTTGAAAAAAAGTTATGCGTTCAAGTTTTTATTTGTTGCCTTTGTTGGTATACATATCCCTTTGATCGGAATTTTATTTTTTGTGCTTTATTACAATCACAGTGTTTCGCCTACTTCAATATTGGTTTTCTCATTAATAATGACTTTGCTGGCTACCGTACTAACGCTAATAGTGCTCAATCAATTGATTAAGCCAATATCAATTGCATCGAAAGCATTAGACGATTATAGAAATAATAGAAAATTATCTGTTTTGCCAACTGAATATAGTGATGAAGCCGGTTTGTTAATGGCTAATATTCAGGAATCTATTTATGAAGCTGAAAGTTTTATAAACGAAAAGCAGGATTTGATTTACATGCTTTCGCACGATTTAAAAAATTTTGCAGGAAACCCGCAAGGTTTGGCTAATTTAATTATAACCGAAAATCCTTCTGAATCAATACGCCAATTGGCAGAGTTAATTCGTGAATCGACAAATTTACAATTTCGATACATCGAAAATTTTATCAAATTACTGCAAGAGCAGGATCGTGTTGTAAAAGGAAATCTGGAACTAAGAACGATTTTGTTTCCCGGTATTTTACCTTTTATTAACGAACAGGTAGAACAGCGTTTGGTAGATAAAAATATAAAATTGAGTTTAGATTTAGGACTTACTGAAGCTAAACTTAGAATTGATGAAGGTTTGTTGATTCAGGTTATAGTCAATTTAATAAGTAATGCTATTAAATTCTCTTATTTTGATAGCGAAATTAAGGTTAGAATTTATAATGATAATTCAAAATTTGTCATAACGGTAACTGATGCGGGAATTGGCTTTGATAAAAGTCAGATTGATGAATTGTTCAAGAAGTTTACAAAAATGAGCCGATTAGGAACCGCAAATGAATCCTCGACAGGAATTGGATTGTATTTGTGTAAAAAAATCATCGAAAAAAATAAGGGGACTCTTAATGCAACCAGCGAAGGTAGAAATAAAGGTGCCGAATTTAGAATTGAGTTTGATGTATAGGTTTCTACTTAATTTCTATATTTTCATTGCCTTCATCATCTTCTTCTAAAAAAAGTTTCCATTTTAGTTTTTTTGCAATATCTAAAAAAGTATTCTGATAAATTTGCTGATCTATATTTTTTCCTTTAGAACAAACTATCGCGATTAGTTCACATGGAAATTTTCTTTCTGTGACGAATGAAAATTTCCATCTGAAGTTTCAACTAAAATTATGTCTGTCCACGGAAAAACTTCTTTATTGTTGAGACATTGGTGATTTTTCTTTATAAAGAGATTGGTTTCAATAAAAACCTGCATTGCTTTTTTTATATGTACTTTTTGACTAAAATTCTCATCGCTTTGAATATTGTAGTAACTATATCTGTCGCTCCACATTTCTTTTATGAGTTTATATTTTAAAGAGGTCAAAAACTTAGAACCTCAGCACCTTAGAATCTTAGTACTTTTTAAGTTACCATAACTGATGTACAGAAGGTTTTATATGCTCTTCATAAATTTTATTCATTGCCGAAATTTTCTCAGGAGTTAATTCAGGAAAGTCATAAACAGATAAGTTAGACAGTACATGATTAGCTGTTGAAGCCCCCGGAATGATGCAGCTGATATCTTTAAAACTCAAAATCCATTGTAGTGCGATAGGCGCCAGGTTAGTTGTTTTGGGAAATAAAGCCTTTAGTTTTTCAACCGCTTTTAATCCCAATTCGTAATCGATGCCTGAAAAAGTTTCGCCTTTATCAAAAGCATCTCCGTTACGATTGAAATTACGGTGATCTTGTGTATCAAAAGTTGTCTTTGCATCAAATTTACCAGTCAAAAGACCGCTTGCTAAAGGTACTCTCGCAATAATCCCGATATCTTTCTTTCTGGCCTCAGAGAAAAATAATTCTGAAGGACGTTGGCGAAACAGATTAAAAATAATCTGAACCGTAGTTACATTCGAAAATTCAATTGCTTTTAGCGCTTCTTCGACTTTTTCGACACTAACACCCAGATTTAGGATTTTCCCCTGATCTTTTAATCGATCAAAAAGTTCAAAAATTTCAGGTCGGTAAAAAACTTCAGTAGGAGGACAGTGCAGCTGAATTAAATCTATAGTTTCTAATCCCATTCTTTTCAAACTGTCTTCAACGAATTTCTGAAGTACTTTTGGCTGATAGCCTTCACTCACATGAGGATTTATATGGCGGCCGCATTTTGTGGCAACATAAATACGTTCCGATCTTGAACGCACTACACGTCCAACAGCAGTTTCGCTCAATCCGTTTTCATAAACATCAGCAGTGTCAATAAAATTCACACCGTTGTCAATTGCAGTATTTATCAGTTCGTCTGCAGTTTTATCATTAAATCCTGATCCCCATTTTCCTCCAACTTGCCAGGTTCCAAGTGAGATTTCAGAGATATTAAAATTCGTTTTTCCTAGTTTTCTATAGTTCATTTTTTTGAGGTGCTAAGTTGATAAGGTTCTGAGTTGCTAAGTTTTCTTTAAGATATTCTCTAAACAAATCTTAGCAACTTAGTAACTCAGAACCTTAGTGTCTTTATTCTTTAATCAAATAAATCCGATGATAAATATCGATCGCCACGATCACAAATAATTGCTACGATAACTCCGGATTCTAATTGTTCTGCAATTTTTAAGGCAACAGCAACAGAACCTCCGCTGCTCATTCCTGCAAAAACACCTTCTTCGAGAGCTAATCGTTTTGTCATAACACGCGCTTCCTCTTCGCTTATATCTACAACCGTGTCTACTTTTGAAGCATCAAATATTTTAGGTAAATATTCTTGTGGCCATTTACGGATTCCCGGAATCTGAGAGCCGTCGCTTGGTTGCGCACCTATAATCTGAATTCCAGGATTTTTTTCCTTCAAATAAGTCGAAGTTCCAATGATAGTTCCCGTTGTGCCCATAGCCGAAACAAAGTGAGTTACAGTTCCGTCAGTATCGTTCCAGATTTCAGGACCAGTGGTTTTGTAATGCGCTTTCCAGTTATCATCATTTGCAAATTGATTTAGCATGATGTAACCACCTTCTGCTACCTTTTTGTCGGCATAGTCGCGTGAACCAATAATTCCTTCGCTAGCGGGCGTTAAAATCACTGTAGCGCCATAAGCTCGCATAGTTTGAGTTCTTTCTTTTGTAGAATCTTCCGGTAATACCAATTCGATCTCAATTTGAAACAATTGTGCGATCATTGCAAGAGCAATTCCCGTATTGCCACTTGTGGCTTCAATAAGCTTGTCGCCTTTTTTAATATCACCTCTTTCAAGAGCAGCAGCGATCATGTTATATGCCGCTCTGTCTTTTACGCTTCCGCCCGGATTATTTCCTTCCAGCTTCAGTAAAAGTTTTACATTTTTATTCTTAACCAAATTGACAGTTTCCATCAAAGGAGTATTTCCAATTAGGTTTAGCAATTTCTGTGCGTTCATTTTTTTTCTTTTATTTTAACTTCAGTTGTAGTAGTGTTGGTTACGATAGAATCTTCAGGAATCGATTTGGTTACCCAGGCATTTCCTCCCACAATACTATTTTTGCCAATAATAGTTTCACCTCCCAGAATAGTAGCGTTCGCATAAATGCAAACATTCGCTTCGACGGTTGGATGTCTTTTTGCATTTTTCATTTCCTTGCTTACGCTCAAAGCGCCCAAAGTAACACCCTGATATATTTTTACGTGTTTTTTAATCACAGTCGTTTCACCAATAACAATTCCGGTGGCGTGGTCAATAAAAAACGGAGAATCAATATTTGCACCCGCATGGATATCCGTTCCCGTAATTCTGTGGGCATATTCGCTCATTAATCTCGAAAACAATAATAAGTCCAGATGATACAATTCATGACTTAAGCGATAAATAGCAATCGCATAAAAGCCGGGATAGCCCAAATAAACTTCATCGATACTATTTGATGCCGGATCGTTTTCTAAAATATATTCAGCATCCTGATTTAGTTTTTCTAAAACTCCCGGTAGCTTTTCTAAAAACCGGTCCCAGATCGATTCGCATAAGTTTTCAGGTTTTTTGCAAGCCAGTACAGCAATTTCTTTAAATCGTATTTCGAGCTCGTCAATACTTTGAGCCAATGCTGCATTCGAGTCAAAAAGGGTATAAAAAAGCTTTTCGGTAAAATCTTCAGTTTTGGTTTTGATACCGTAATTTATATTAGAATGGCTTTTTAGAGCTTTTATATTCTGTATGATAGTGTCTTTTGTCACAATTGAATAATTGAGTGGATTTTTTAAAACGTTAAAAGTAATGCGTTTTTTGTAAATAAAGGCACGAATTATATAAAGAAATTTTGTTTTGAGAATTGTATTTGTGATAAATAAAAGAAATATAAAGGAACATTTTTTATATGATTCTAAAGAAGTTAAATGCGTAAATTAGCCCGTAAAATTTATAAAAAAAATGAAAAACAATTCGACCTTTAAGAGTGCTATATCTAATCTTTCTTTTCCTGAAAAGGAGAAAATTTGGGGCAAATCTATTCATGACCCAATTCTGGGACTTATTGTTAAAGACCATCCCTCTTTTAGCGAGGATGATTGTATTGCAGTAAAAGAGCTAAATCTATACCGTCAAAAATACATTTCGAATTATTTGTCTACCGAAATCGGAACGCTTTCCGATCTTGAAAAAAGTGTTATCGATTCTCTGAAAGAGGATAAATCAATAGTGAGTATTGTCGAAGATGAACAGGAGCTAAGAAGTTTTGGTCAAAAGATAGCCGATAAAGTTGCTGACTTTGGCGGAAGCTGGACTTTTATTATTTCCTTTTTACTTTTTATCGTAGTCTGGATTGGTGCCAATGTTTACATTTTGGTCAATAAAGGTTTTGATCCGTATCCGTTTATTTTGCTTAATTTAATTTTATCCTGTATTGCTGCTTTGCAAGCTCCGGTAATTATGATGAGTCAAAATCGTCAGGAAGAAAAAGATAGAAATCGTGCCAAGAAAGATTATATGATCAACCTGAAATCTGAATTAGAGATCAGAATGATTCACGATAAAATTGATCACTTGATTATGCATCAGCAACAAGAATTAATCGAAATTCAGAAAGTTCAAATCGAGATGATGAATGATATTCTGAACCAGATTAAAAAATAATTTCTGAAGGTTTTCAACTCAGAAAAATCAGATTTCGAAGTGTTGTAAAAAACTCTTTCCGATATAAAAAAGAAGGTTTAAGAGGGGGAAAAGAAAAGTACATTTTTGACGTTTTCGTGATGATTGAAAAAAAAAAACAGAGTCATGAAAATGAAAATATAAACGATGAAATTGATACTGGAATTTGATCCGAAAGACTGTTTTAAAAAGTAAGAATAAATCAGGATGGTAGTAGGTTTCTAATATTCGATTTTGGGTCGTGTTTTTAAATTCGAAGAAGGTTGTTTTTTGTGATTAATTCGGTATTGTCATTTTGTGCAATTTTGAAAAAAAATAGAGGATAAGATTTTAGGAGTGATGAACTTCTATTTTAAAGTTTCTTACTTTTGAATTCTTATACATGAAAATATGAAAGCTTTTAAAATTTTAATAATGATCCTTGCAATTTCGGTTGCGTTATATGAGCAGGTATCAGCAGAAAAAAATATCTATATTATGGTAATTGCGATTGCAGTTTTCATGTATGGAATGATGCAGTTGAGTGCAAAAACACCGAGTAAAAATCAAGATAAAGAGGAACAAGATGCTGACTAAAGGAGATAAAGTTTCAGTCTTAGACGAAGCAATAAACGGAACAGTGGTTTCGGTGAAAAACAATGAGGTTTTGATCGAAACTGAAGATGGATTCATGATGACATTTTTTGTCAATGAGTTGATTAAAAATCAGGAAACCAGTAATTTAATGAATTCTATTAGAAGAATTGATTTAGATGAAATTTCGAGAGAGAAAACAGAGCCAAAACCAAGGAGTTTTGTTAAAGAAAAGAAAGATAAGCGTGAAATTTCGGCTCCGGAATTTGATTTGCATATCGAAAAATTGGTTCCAAATAAACGCGGAATGTCGAATTATGATATCCTGACTTTACAGACTGAAACGGCAAAAAGACATATTGAATTTGCGATTCGAAATCGCATTCCCAAGATTGTTTTTATTCATGGTGTTGGTGAAGGAATTCTAAAATCCGAGCTTGATTTTTTATTGGGTCGTTACGACGGAATTGATTTTCAGGATGCTAATTATCAGAAATATGGCTTAGGTGCAACCGAAGTTTATTTTAGACAAAACAATAAGTAAGTTATTTTTTAGCGTTAAAACTGTTCGTTTTAGTGCATAAAAAAAACGTCCGTTTTCTTTCTAATTCTGTAATAAGATTAGTTTGAAAATGGACGTTTTTTTTTGTAAGAATAAAAAAAAGGTTTTTCTAATAAAAAGAGCTTTATTTTTTACTAAGGCAGTATAATAGTTACGGTACCTAAAACGAAATTATCTCCTAGTTTAAAAGTAGTATTTCCTTTTTGTAATGTTGCTTTTTTAAGCACTATTGTATGTTTATATACCTTAAGAGAATGAGTGGTAGTTACCTGTATTATACCACTTACATCAGCAAGTCCGTCCTTACCAAACCATGTGTCTAATACAGCAGGTGATGCAGGTGTTTGGCTGTTACAAAAGTAAGTACTTGCATTTACAGGCAATACCCCGGCATAGGTTCTGTAATATAATTTATTAAAAGAGTTTAAGTTGATTGCACTTTCTCTTGGTTCTCCTGTTGGGGTATCTTCATTCACAATTATATTGTCACTTAAGTTTTCCAGAACAAGAGAAGATGTCGTGTTTTCGATATAAACTTTCTTTTGATCGGGACAATATTGAGCGGTTTGAGCGCTAAAATCTACAACTACCGGAGTAACTGTTGTTACGAAATTTCCAAAATCAAATACGTCATTCACCTGGTCTATTCCGGATGGTTTAGCAAAAGTGATATTGTTAAAAACAATATTATGGGTGTAACCTGTAATTTTACTACTTCCTGTAGCATCATCTATTACTTCGTTTTGTGTCGTACTAATTACAATTTTTCCTGCTTTGGCTTGCCATTCTTCTGTTACACTTGGTGATGTTGGTGGTATTGTACCACAAATGTTGGCTGTCTCAACTTTACCGTTATAAGCTCTGTAAACGACACGGTATAAATTGTTGTCAATATTATAGATTACTGGAGCTCCAGGTAATGTTACATCGTTTATAATCATATTGTCCGGTAACTGTATCAATAAAGATTCCTGACTCTTAAGCCTGTATACTAAGCTGTTCGTTAATGTATTGCAGGTTTGAGATGAAATAGTAGGGTCATCAAAATCAATAGTGTCAACTGTTAAATCACCGTCATCGCAACCGTTTAATAAGAGTGCGAATACTAGAAGGCATGCATATTTTTTCATCGTAATTTTATTTGACGTCAAAAATAGTGAAAAATTTGGCAAATGATATTTAAGAATAGACAATTGATATTTCATAACTTTGCAATAATGAAAAAAGTATACCTCGATAACGCCTCTACAACTGCTATGCGTCCTGAAGTTATTCAGGAAATGACAAAAGTTATGACAGAAGATTTTGGTAATCCTTCTTCTACACATAGTTTTGGAAGAAACGGAAAGACTATTTTGGAGCTTTCCAGAAAGAGTATAGCCAAATATCTAAATTGTTCTGCACAAGAAATTATTTTTACTTCAGGAGGAACTGAGGCTGATAACTGGATACTTCGTTCTGCAGTTGAAGATCTTAAAATAGAACGTATCATTACCACTAAAGTAGAGCATCATGCTGTTTTGCATACTGTTTTGGTTCTGGAATCTGAATATAATGTTCAGGTTGATTACGTAAATATGAATCCCGACGGAAGTATCGATTTAACCCATTTGTCTAATTTACTGGCTCAGGAAAAAAAGACAATTGTGAGTCTGATGCATGTAAATAACGAAACAGGGGCCATTTTAGACCTGAACAGGGTTGGTGTAATCTGTAAGCAATATGGTGTTTTATTTCATTCAGATACCGTTCAGTCTGTGGGTAAAACTGAAATTGATTTGCAGAAAACCCCGGTCGATTTTATTATTGCCAGCGCACATAAATTTCATGGGCCAAAAGGAGCTGGATTCGCTTTTATTAGAAAAAATTCTGGATTACAACCCTTAATTTTTGGTGGAGAACAGGAAAAAGGACTTCGTGCAGGAACTGAAGCAGTGCATCAAATTGCAGGAATGGCAAAAGCTTTATCTCTTTCGTATGAGAATTTAGATCATGAAAGAATATATATAACAGAGTTGAAAATGTATCTTATTGATCAGCTTGAAATTCATTTTCCGGGATTTAGAATCAATGGTAAAAGAGATGATTTTTATAATATTATCAATATTATTTTACCTTTTTCTGCTGATAAAACTTCGATGCTTTTGTTTAGTTTAGATATGAAAGGAATCGCTGTTTCAAGAGGAAGTGCATGCCAGTCCGGAAGTATAAAGCCTTCGCATGTTTTAAAAGAAATGCTTTCAGAAACAGATTTAAAATTACCAAACCTGAGAATTTCGTTCAGTCATTATAATACAAAAGAAGATATAGATTGGCTAATTGAAAGCCTGAAAAGCGTTTAACTAGGTTCAGAGCTTCAAGTTTCAGGTTATTTAACCAGAAACTTGAAACCTGAAAAAAAACTATTTTCTAATTACCTTAACCTGTGCGTCCTTTGTTAATTTTATGATTGTTGAAGGCTTTCCTGCAACTTTATCATGATATAGATTAACCACATAATCAACGCCTTTAATGATTTCAGGACTAATATCCTTGAAAGCAATAGGAGTAGGCTGTCCCGAAATATTAGCCGAAGTTGAAACCAAAGGTTTTTTCATTCTTTCTAATAATTTAAAGCAAAAAGGCTCTTTTACCAAACGAATTCCAAGTGAATTGTCTGCTGCAATAATATTTGGAGCAACATTTCTTGGTTCATCCAGAATCAAAGTTGTAGGTTTTTCAGATAAATCTAAAATCTGCCAGGCAACTTCAGGGATGTTTTTAAATACGTTATACATCATTTTCTCGCCGTTCATCAGTACAATCATGCTTTGTGTTTCTGCACGTTGCTTGAGTTTGTAGATCTTGGCAACAGCTTCAGGATTTGTAGCATCGCAACCAATTCCCCAAACGGTATCAGTAGGATAAAGTATAATTCCGCCCTCTTTGATGACTTCGTATGCTTTTAAAATTTCTTCGTTCATTCTATAATTATATACTTGTTTTGTACGCTTGCTTAAGCTGCAAAGGTATAAATAAAAAGAAGATGAATTATTTGTACCGCACGATCAAATAATCAGCTGTTATGATTTTTTTGTTTTATTTCTCTTAGATATCGACATCAAAGGTAATTCGATATACTTAAAAGTAAGCTGACAAATCAGTATCAGAGGAAAAACAGAAGCTGTAATAACAAGCCAAAACTCGGTATTAGTTAGTGTTTTTGCTCTTTCAAGACCAATTATAAAATAGAATATTATGAATAATAAAATACCGTGCAACAGATACAAACTGTATGTTATTTGTCCGAATTTGCGTGAAAAAGCACTTGATAAAATACCAAAGAAGTTATTTCCTGAAGCAATAATCAAAAATACAACGGATGATATTACAATCTGAATTGGTTTTCTGCCACCATTGAAAAAGTAGACTGAAATTGATAATAGAAGTATAGCTAGAAGAGTATATTTTTTCTGCTTTAAGATCCCTTCAAACTTTTTAGTATTGAGTAAGATGGCAACAATTATACCGCCTACAAAAGGCATAAAATGTCTCAAAGACGATTTGTTAATGATCATGATTACTGCAGCCGCAGCCGTAAAAGCCAATACAGCTTTTAGATTTACTTTTATTTTAAACCATAAAGCAATAAGCGGTAACAAAAAGTAAAACGTCCATTCGTAAGGTAATGTCCAGGTTATTCCGGAATTCAGTATAAAGGTATCTTCTAATCCGTTTAGGTTTGAATTTTTGCTCACGTTAAAAAATAACCACGAAAGTGTACTTTTTAAGTTTTCGATAAACGGAACCCTTATTGTAAACTGGGTCAAATAGGCAACTAAAAAAAAGATGATAATTACCGAGAAAAAATACATTGGAAAAAGTCTGAAAAACCTTGATTTAAGATAGTCTGACCAATCGATTACCCCAGTTTTATTATTGAATAATTTAGTAGTAAATAAAAAGGCAGTAATTATAAAAAAGAAAACAACAGTCGTTTCTCCAAATTGATTAAATAAGTTCGATGCAGGATCTTCCCAGTTTTTAGTTTTTAAAAATACCTGCCATATGTAACTGTGATGCAAGAAAACGAAAAAGGCTAAATATCCTCTCAATCCGTCAATTTCAGGATATCGAATTTCACTTAAATCAGTTTTTATAAGCCTGTTTACAAGTAAAACAGATATAATCAGCACAACTAATATAGGAAGCAGAAAGGCGTAAATGGTAAAATTCATTTTTTTATGTGATTGAATAGTACCATGTTACCATTGTTTTTAAAATAGTTTAGTGGTATTTAAATTTTTTGCAAACATACTGAATGATACATATAATTGAAACAATATGATTGTAAAAGTGATGTTTTTGTAGTGAACAAATTATTAATGAAATCTTAAATAGATTCGATGATTCGGCAAAATACTTTTCAGCAGATTTAATTGCGGGAAGTTATTTTTAGAATCTTATTTTTTGAGAATAACATTATCGACCCAACCTTCTAAAGTGTATTTATAAAAAATGTGATCAGGGATCTTCTCATATTCATTTTCGAAAAAATCTACCGGTATAACAGGATTTTTTTCGTCTATTATAAGGATGTTATTAGGATTGTAAAAATCGTAAGTTTTTATATCAGAATTCGTTGTAATCAATTTTTTTTCTAACCCCAAACTTTCAAAAACCCTGAATGTTAAGCCAATCTGACCAATTCTGTTGATGTCTAATAATACTTTTGAACGGTTTATATAATCATTGACTTCAGACAAAGGCATATGTTTGTTGATATACGTAATAGTAGAATCTGTTGGCTTGTGTTTTTTATCATAAATAATAAATTTAAAATTTATTTCTTTAGATTTTAATTCCGCTGCTATTCGTTCTAGTATAGGTAACCTTTTATCAATAGAGCTAATATTGAAAACATCAAACTCAAAAGTATTATCCTCGTTTAAAGGCACATTTTTATTGTAGATCCAGTTAGGGGCAAATTTTAGATTAAAGTTTTCGCAATCGTCTTTTTCGAACGAATAAACTTCATCAAAGCAATGTAAGACCCTTTTGATTTTATGACAACGATAAATATTATCATTAAAAAAGCCTACAGATTTTTTAGTATATTTCTTAAATTCAAGAATGCTTTCAGGATCAATAAAATCCCCTTTTATGGTTAGGATAACATCCTGGATTTCTTTGCTTTCTTGTAATTGCTTTATAATTTCTTTTCCATAATGCAAGTGTTTTAAGTTCGTTTTAAAGAACGCCTTTAGTATAAAATTATAAGCCTTATGTAATACAGATGGATATTTATACTTAAAAACATTAAAATCAATATGCTTTACAGTATGACCTTGTTTCTCGAGAGTTGAAGCAATATTTGTATTGAGTCCCCAATTATCGAGGCTTATTAAGGTAATATTCATTTGATATTTTATTATAAAGTTGTGGCGAAATTAGTAAATAAATAGCAATTATATTTGCTTTCATTATCTTATACGCAGATCCGGATAGCGATGATAGATTTATATGTACCGACGTCATTGATATACAAGTTAAGAATTTCTAATATAGATGAGTGATTTTAGTAATAGATTAGCTTTGTTAGACATTTCGTTAATGGCGCCTGGTATATGTTTTTCAGAAGTACTTAGCGCTTTTAAATGATGGGGAAACATTTGTTTTTGATAGATTATGAGCTTTACTATCCCATTTTTATTTTATTAAAGAACTAAAAGATAATGTAGTTATAGACCTTTTTCTAAAACGGTATTATGGATCAAATAAGATTATTTTAAATTTATTTTATTTAAGATTAAACCTTTTTGCTTTCTGAAAGTCTTAATACGAAACATATATGTTTCGTATTAATTTGTTGCAATTGATATAAAAAGAATAAGCTTCTTTTTTGTTGAAAGTCAGACGTTTTTTTACTGAATTATATGTTTTGATCTGTTAAAATAAATAAACCCCAAATCCGGTAAATTAGTGTAGTTATTACAGTTAAATTCTTATGAATTGATAATATTAATTTGAAGTGTTGTATTCTATGCGTATTTTTGTCGTTTATAAAAAAAAAGTAAATGAATTTTAAAGTAAATCCCATTTTTATCAAAAGCAGTTCGTCTATTCAGAATATTATTGAATCGTTTAGTGATTCAGGTACTATTTTTGGCGATGGACAACGTAATATTATAAAGTTATTTGATTTTGATGGAAAAACAATTAATATTAAATCATTTAAAATTCCCAACTTAGTAAATAAGATTGCCTATAACTATTTTAGAAAATCTAAAGCAAGACGATCTTTCGAATATGCTACAATTTTGTTAGAGAAAGGCATAGGTACACCACAGCCAATAGCATATCTTGAAAATTTTAATTGGTTAGGTTTGCGAGACAGTTATTATGCAAGCGAACATTTAGTTACTGAATTAACGTATAGAGAATTGGTAGAAATTCCGGACTATCCGGATCACGAGAATATATTAAGACAGTTTACAAAATTTAGTTTTGAACTTCACGAAAAAGGAATTGAGTTTCTCGATCATTCACCGGGAAATACACTGATTAAAAAGAAAGCCGATGGAAATTATGAATTCTTTTTGGTCGATTTAAACCGAATGGTATTTCATAAGTCGATGACTTTTGAAATGAGAATGAAAAATTTGTGTCGTTTAACTCCTTTAAAAGAAATGGTTGCAATAATGAGCAATGAGTATTCGAAATTATACGGAGAATCTGAGCAAAAAACATACGATACTTTATGGAAATTTACTGCTGATTTTCAGGAGCAATTTTATAGAAAGAGACGTTTGAAGAAGAAACTTAAATTCTGGAAAAAATAATAATAAAAAAAGGATAAAAAACATAAGTGAAATTGTTTTTTATCCTTTTTTTATTTGTCTTTCAGTACCAATGACCTGAACGCTTTAGTTTTTATATTCCTTGAAATAAGTTTCTAATTTTTCGAGCATCAGAGGCAAAGGATATTCAGCATAAAAGTCAAAAGTATGCTCTTTGATATATTGCTCGGTATGTTGTTCATATATTTCAGGTTTTAAATCTTTTAAGTGAATAGAAGCGTTTTTTGCTTCATTTTCAAATAATTGCCATGTTTCCTTTCTAACCGAAGGAGTAAATATTGAGAAAGTAGGAATATCAAGTGCTTTTGCCATATTTACAGCTCCGCCTTCGTTGCCTATCAACATTTCACATTGCGAAAGTAAAGCTAAAAACGGCCTTAGCTCAGTACAATATAAATCAAACACAATATGTTTTTTGGTTTCTTCAGAACAATAATTATATACTTCCAGAGCTTGTTCTTTTTGATTCGGAATATAATTAAAGATGATAGTGGCGTTAGTTTTGGCTACTGTAAAATCTATAATTTTTGCCATTCCTTCTAATGGATAGGTTTTGTAAACTTCACTTCCTAAAATTCCAAACATAATAAGCGGCTTTTCAGCATCTATATTGTAGCTCTTTAAAAGTTGTTTTGCTTCGTTAATTTCGGATTCTTTTAGGAATATTTTGGGTTTTACATCAGTAATTTTTTCTGAAATAAAAGGCCTAAGAAGCAGTAATCTGTTTTCGATTGCTAGTCCGTGTTCAGATGCGATAGCGTCAAAACGTTCGTAGGTGTAATTGTAAAATATTTTGGTATACCATTTATGATATGAAACTTTATATTTTGCACCGGAAAATGCGGTGATTAAGTTGGTTTCTAATTTCGAGTATACATCAATTACGGCATTGTATTTTTTTCTGCGTATTTCAAATATAAATTTGAATAAAGAAGGATAAGATTTTCGGATCTTATTTGACAGCGGAATTATGTTGTCAATATTAGGATTTTCTAACAGCACATCGACAGAATTTGGATAGCACATATAGTCTATCACCGCGTCAGGAAACTTGGTTTTTAAGTTATTACAGATTATTGTACTGGTTAATACGTCTCCAATTCTTTTTTGCTGAATGACTAATATTCTCATTTATTTTAAATTCAATTTTAAGTACAAAACTACAAACTATTTTATGAAAAGAGGGATTTTAATGACATTAAACTAAATAAAAGGATTATTTTTGTAGTCAATACATAAAATTTTGCAATGGATATAAGTGGCCTGGTTATTACTTACAACGAAGAAAAAAATATAGGAGAATGCATCGATGCTTTACTGAAAATTTGTAACGAAGTAATTATAGTAGATTCTTTTAGTCGGGATCGTACAGTTGAAATTGCTAAAGCAAAAGGAGCAATAGTTCTTCAGCAAGATTTTTTAGGAGACGGTCCACAACGTACACATGGCATCCCGTATTGTAAAAATGACTGGATTTTGAATCTTGATGCTGATGAGTTTTTGGATAAAGATGCAGAAGATTTTATAGTAAACAAAAAATACCTTGAAGGAAATCATGATGCTTTTAGTTTTAGGGTAAAAAACTTTTTGGCTGATAAACTAATTGATTTCTCAGGATGGTATCCCGATCATAAAGTTCGTTTTTTTAATAAGCAAACAGCTCATCCTTCAGAAGCAATAGTGCATCAAAAAATAGTATCACAAAATGAGAAAAGAGTACCGGTACATATATTACATTATGGTTGGGATTCTTTAGATCAGATTATTGCTAAAAAAAATCAATACTCCGGTTGGCATGCACAACAATTATTTGATAATAATAGAAGAGTAAATTCTTTTAAGCCTATTCTAAACGGAACAGTATCTTTTGTTCGTTGCTATTTTTTCAAGAAAGGTATCTTTAATGGTTTAGACGGATTGTCAATTGCAATGATTCAGGCATTCTTTTCTTATATGAAATATGCAAAGCTTTTAAAACTTCAAAAGAAGAAATAAAAAGAAATAAAAAGAAATAAATAGAAAAGGCAGGATAGAAAACTATTCTGCCTTTCTTAATTTTATAATAGTAATTATTTTGATCTAAAATAATTAAGTTCGTTCATTTTATTGATGCTGATTTAAGAAAAAGTTAAGTTTATCTTTAAACAGTTCAGGATTGAATTCGTTGTACAAAGAAGATATAATTGTTTTTATTTCTTTAGTTGCAAGTCCATTTATTGATTCAGGTTTGTAATCGCTGAGATGTACAGAGATGTTTTGTAAGCCATCTTCAAAAGTAGCCCAGTCTTTTTTATCAACATGTGGAGAGAAAATTGTAAATGAAGGTTTTCCCAGTGCTTTTGCCATATTTACAGCACCTCCGTCGTTTCCTATAATAAAATCACACTGATCCATTATAGCAATAAATGATCTTACATCATTACCAAGTAAGTCAAATGATACTTTTTCCTGAGTACTTTTTGAGCATAAATCAAGTATCTTTTTAGCCTCTTCAATTTGGCTGGGGAAATAATTAAAAAGAATATCAATGTCTCTGTTATCAGCTACATAGTCGATAACCCTTGCCATATATTCAGAAGGATAGGTTTTTGATTTTTCGCTTCCTAATAAACTGATCATTACAATTTTTTTGTCGCTGCTTATTTTATGTTCAGCAAAAAGGGCAGTAGCGTCCTGGTTTTCTTTTTGACTTACAAATAATTTTGGATGAGGGTCTATTGTTTTGTCAGCAAGTTTTAGCGGATTTAATAATAAAAGCCGATTGTCTATCGCTTGTCCGTATTTTGCAGGTTCCTCTTTTTGTAATCGCTTTATATTGTGGTTATAAAGTAAAGCAGAGTACCATTTATAGTAAGATATTTTAGTTTTCGAACCAGAAAACAGGGTAATTAGATTGGTTTCTAATTTTCCGTAAATGTCAATTAATACATCGTATTTCTGAGATCTGATTTCAAAGAAAAACTTAAATAAGGATAAATACGATTTACGGGTTATTTCCGGAAGTATAATTACAGTATCTATATTTGGATTGCCAATCAAAACATCTTTGCAATGAGCATAACACATAAAATCTATAACAGAATCCGGATATTGTTTTTTAAGAGAATTACATAAAATACTGCTTACGAGAACATCGCCAATTCTTTTTTGCTGTATAACTAATATTTTCATTTATAAATAGAGTTTATAGGACGTGATAATCTGGAGTTTTAATTTTTATAGAGAAACAATCTAAAAAATCAATCCATATTGCGATATAATAACCATAGCATAAAGTATCGTTTTAAAACAGAAAAAGAACTTATGTAAGCTAGAATGAATCCTTCCCGACCATTTATAAATCCTAATTTTAGGAAATATTGATTGATAAAAAGAAAAAAGGGCTTCATGAAAAAATGATAAATATTTGGTTTTTTATTTTTTTGAAACAAAACCAAAGCTTCTTCTTTTCTAATTAAATTTAGTCTGCTATTAAAGTCTTCAAAATTTTTATATGAAAAAGAATTTATCTTGTTCTTGAAAAGTGTGAGTTTTTTAGGCGGGTAACGATTAAAAACTTCTGAGTAAGAGAATCTTGTTTTATCAAAAAGCAAAAGTTTCTTTTTGTTTAAAAACACACCATATTTTATGGTTTTGCCAAAGAAAAATAAAGTTTGTCCGGCAAAATAAGACGAAGCAGTTTTTTGCTTATGAGCTTCTGTAGTTAATTCGTTTATAAGTTCTTCAGACAGATAATCAGTAGTGTTAATTACTATTACCCAATTGTTTTTCAGAGAATCAATTGTCGATTTTATAATATCGGCTCGTTTGGTATCTTTTTGATGAAGTATAGTTACTCCTAATTCCTCTGCAATCAAAACACTTTTATCAGTGCTGTTATTATCGATTAAAATAATCTCATCAGCAAACGATAAATTATCAATATGCTTTTTTATATAGATCTCATCATTAAAGCAAAGTGAGATCACGCTTATGTTTTTGATTGACACGATTTCTGATTTTTTCATCAAAAATAATCTTAAAATAAATAACTTTGTTGAAAATAAATTAAAATGTCCAAATTACCAATTTTAATGTATCATAACGTATGTCAATCTGAATCAGGTAGTAATAAGTTGACAATTTCGGTACATAATTTAGAAAGACAATTTCAATATCTGACAGATAACGGTTATAAAACGTTTCATTTTTCTGAGCTGGAGAAAATGAAAACCATTCCTGAAAAAAGTATTATCCTGACATTTGATGACGTTACAGAAAATCAGTTGATTTATGCTTTACCTTTATTGGAAAAATTCAAACTAAAAGCCAGTTTTTTTATTCCTTTCAAGTATATAGCGAAAACTGATTTATGGAATGAAGGTACAGAAGAACCACAAAAAATCATGACCATTGAGCAATTAAAAAAATTGCCAACAGATATAATCGAATTGGGCTATCATTCTTATGAGCACAATAAATACCAAATGTTAAGTCCTGCACAAATACAGAATGATTTTTTGAAATGCGAAGAAGAAATTAAAAATCATAATCTTACTGTATATCCTGCTCTCGCTTATCCTTACGGAAATTACCCTAAAGAAAGTGCTGAGAAAGCAAACTTCAAGATATTGCTTAGTGAAAACAAGATGAAATTTGGATTAAAGATTGGTAATCGCCCAAATAGATTTCCGTTTAAGGATAATTATGAAATAAAACGCATAGACATTAAAGGTTTGGATAATTTAGTAGTTTTTCGATTGAAAATAAAATTCGGTAAATTAAAATTATTCTAACTTTTTTTCCAGTAATATTATCTTGGCATATCTGGAGAAAACACCATAAGCATCGATTGCAGCCGCTGCTAATCCGGGAACTCCGTCAAGATAAACTCTCTTTATAAAATAAGTATGAAAAAAACGGTAGAAAGGTTTGAACATCAATAAAAACAGAGTTGCTTTTTTTCCTTTTTCAAATGACATTTGTGCCTGAAACCAAGCATATTTATCTTTTTTGCTTATAAAATGAAATAGGTTTTTATAAGTATAATGAATCATATGATTTTTTAATACAGGAGGTTTTGATTTTAGGACCAATTTTTCATGTACTTCATTTTCAAAACGAATATTATCGTTTTTAATCAAACGTGTTACTTTATCAGTATAATGAAATAAGAAACGATCCATAAAAAAGTGAGGAAACCAAATTCTGAAAGCATCACAATTGTTCAGGTTAATACAGTCCAGGATCTCATGTTTAAGTTTTTCAGAAACCCTTTCGTCAGCATCGAGAAATAAAACCCATTCTCCGGTTGCAGATTCAATAGCATGATTTCTTTGATTGCTATAATTGTCAAATTTTCTAAAAATAAGTGTTGCTCCCAGATTTGAAACAATTTCGGCAGTAGCGTCGGTACTATTCGAATCTAAAACAATTATTTCGTCAGCAAATTCAACAGATCGAATAGCGTCGGCGATGTAGAATTCTTCATTGTAAGTTAATATAATTACAGATAATTTTTTACCTTCTTTAAACATGAGCAGTAGTTTAGAATTCTATTTTTTTTCCTTTTTTCTCTTTCTTCTTTTGATTAAATATTTGGCTTGTAAAAACGATGCAATAGTATACTTTTTTTTCCTGATTTTGAACAAAAAAATCCATTCTTTCTAATAATAAGAAAGAATGGATTTTTTAATTTTTTTTATGTAAGATTATATCACATTACACTGCAACATCATATTCGCGAAGTGCGTTATTTAATGAAGTTTTAAGATCTGTAGATGCTTTACGTGTACCAATGATTAAAGCACATGGAACCTGAAATTCACCTGCAGCGAATTTTTTAGTATAACTTCCAGGGATTACAACTGAACGTGCAGGAACAAAACCTTTCATTTCAACAGGTTCGTCACCAGTTACATCGATAATTTTTGTTGAAGCAGTCAAACAAACGTTAGCACCAAGAACAGCTTCTTTACCAACATGAACTCCTTCTACAACAATACAACGAGAACCAATAAAAGCACCATCTTCAATAATTACCGGAGCAGCCTGCAAAGGTTCTAAAACCCCGCCAATACCAACACCACCGCTTAAGTGAACATTTTTACCAATTTGTGCACAACTACCAACAGTTGCCCAAGTGTCAACCATTGTTCCTTCGTCTACATAAGCACCAATGTTTACATAACTTGGCATCAAAATTACGCCACTTGAAATATAAGCTCCGTAACGTGCAACAGCGTTAGGTACAACACGAATTCCTTTTTCAGCATATCCTCTTTTTAGCAACATCTTGTCGTGATATTCGAAAATACCAGATTCCCATGTTTCCATTTTTTGAATTGGGAAATACATTACAACAGCTTTCTTTACCCATTCGTTTACTTGCCACTTGTCACCAACCGGTTCAGCACAACGTAATTTTCCTGCATCAACCAATTCGATTACTTCTCTAATGGCATCAGTTGTAGTAGTTTCTTGTAGTAAAGCTCTGTTTTCCCAAGCTTGTTCAATTATAGTCTGTAAAGAATTCATAAGTTTTAATTTTTGGCAAAGATAACCTATTTGTGCAAATGCAAAAAAGTAAAACCTTTTGAAAATGTTACAGAAATAACATTTTGTTTTTAATTTGATAAATTAATTTTTGCTCATATATGGATTTTTATTTGTCTTGATGTCCTCTAAAAGTTTTTTTAGTATCATAATATGACAAAAATCAGGTTCTGCGTTTTTTGTTCGAATTAATTTTGCACCACTAATTTCTTTAGATAATACAGGAATTAGAAAATACCATTCCAAAAATAAACATATAAGCAGCAAGACATGAATCAGGAAAATCAGCCTCAGGGACCAAGAACTATTATCGATAAAGAAGTCTCATGGGACAAAACTCAGGTTATTATGAGTAAAACAAATGCATTTGGTATAATTGAGTATGCCAATGAGAATTTTGTTAATGTTTCAGGATATGAAGATTATGAATTAATGGGACAGCCACATAATATTATCCGCCACCCTGATATGCCAAGAGTCATTTTTAAAGTGCTTTGGGAAAATCTTAAAAAAGGAAAGAATTTTCATGCCATTGTAAAAAATTTAGCGAAGTCAGGAAGATATTATTGGGTAATTACTGATTTTGAAATTTCAGTAGATGAGAACGATGTGATTGTTAATTATTTTGGAAGAAGACAAGCTGTGCCACAAGAAGTTATTGCATTGCATATCGAACCACTTTATAAAAAATTGCTGCAGATTGAGGCAACAAGCGGAATTGAGTTTAGCGAAAAATACCTTATTGGTTTCTTAGAAGAAAGAAAGAGATCTTATGTTGAATATATTAAGGAACTAGTTTTTGAGCATGAAAGAGGGCAGGCGAAATTTGCTCAATATGAAGAAAAAGTAAATGCAGAAGAAGATGAGGAAGAAGAAAAAGGTTTCTTCAGAAGACTTTTTAATAGATAGAGTTTTTTTTTAAAAGTTTTGAATATTTGGATGAGTCCGTTTCGATTTCGAGGCGGATTTTTTTTTGTATTAAAAAGCTAATTTATTATTGGTAATTCGTTCATTAAAAGATTGGATATATGCTTTTAGGAATTTTTCATATTCCTTGACTCTCGATTTGTCTTGATGCATTAGATTGTTTTTTAGTAAAAGGTCTTTTTTCCAATTGTACAAACCAATAGTTTGATTGTTTGCAAACACCAAATAATAATCATCTTGAATGTAATGATACGTTCCCTGAAGGTAGTATACAACAAAGTTTTCCGGTGATTTGTAGCTTTTTCCAAAACTAACCATTTCAGTTTTTATATTTAGATAATCCAAAATGCTTGGCATAACATCAATTTGCTGAAAGTTTTTTTCGTTTACACCTGTAAACTCGGGATTTGAAGGATCGAAGAATAAAATAGGAATTCTGAATTTTCCAATATTTGTTTTGTCAATATCTAGATCTCCTCCGGAAGAAGTATGATCAGCAGAAATCACAAAAAGAGTATTATTGTACCAATTTTGTTTTTTGGCGGTTTTAAAAAATTCTCTTAATGCAAAATCAGTATAAGCGATGCTTTCCTGAATAGTTGTAGTGCCTTTGGGGAATTTTCCCTTATATTTTTCTGGTATCGTATAAGGATTGTGCGAAGAAATTGTGATTAGGGAGCTGAAAAAGGGCTGTTTAAAAGAGGTGAGCTTTGTTGCATAAAATTGTAAAAATTCTTCGTCAAAAATTCCCCAGGTTCCGTCGAAAGCTTCCTTACCCTCATATTGATCTTTACCAAAATAGTGTTCAAAACCTGCAATTTTTGCATATTGATCAAAGTTTTGACTGCCATTAAAAGCACCGTGAAAGAAAGAAGTATTATATCCTTCCTTCTTAAAAATTTTTGGCAGGCCATTTATTTTGTTCAATGAGAAACTAGATGAAATAAATGAATTATTCATTAAGCTCGGAATACTTGAAAGTAAAGACGGAACGGCATCTATGGATACTTTTCCGTTTGCAAATGCATTTTTAAAATAATAGGATTTTGTAATCAGGGAATCTAAAAAAGGAGTTTGTCCCCGCTCAATATTTTCATTACCAAAACTTTCTAAAATTAAAATAACTACATTTTTTTTAGTTGGAGGTTTGTCTGATTGTAATGAAATAACAGGATTGTAAATTGATTTTAATTCTTTTGCATTATAATAATTAACGTTGTCGATATCATCTTTTTTTGCGATCGTTTTTAAAATAGTAAACGGAGTATTTAAGACCAAAGCAGTATTACTTAAAGCCCCATATTTAATTCCGTCGACAATTTTTATAGGTTTCTTTTGAAAACCTCCGCGTCCCATAATCAATAATATAGTTATTGAGATGATAAGAGCAGTGAATTTTATAAAATAATCACTTTTGGTTAAATGTTTAGTTAGTAGGTTTTTGCTTAGATCAGGTAGTAGCTTCCAAAATAATACACTTATAATTAAGAAAATAATGCCAATAGCAGAACTCTCTTAAAAATGAAGGAATTAGTCCAAGAACTTCATGTTCCATTCCTTTTGCAGTAATCATTTTATAAGTACTTCTTCTTCCTGTAAATCGATAATAGATAATATCAATAAAATTGGTTGCAATGAATATCAGATTAACGCAATAGAAACTTATTTTTAATATCAGTTGATAGCGAATACTATACTTGAAATTACCGGGAACTATATAGGCAATAATAAACGGAATATTTAAATAACTAATAGCTGCAAAGTCAAATAAAAGACCGCCCAGAAAAGTTTGAATCGTAAACGAATCAAATAAATTTAGATTTAAAAAATAGAATAAAAGTCTGGATAATTGGTAAATAGCAACAACTAAAAGAAATCTTTTTAAGAACAGAGTAATACATTTTTTATAATTATTCATGTAAGATTTAAAGTTGTATTTAGGCTTTAAATGATTTGAATAATTAATTTAAAACTGTAATAAAATTCATTGTAAAATAACTCGTATTTTTATTGAAAAGATTACCGGAAAAAATATAATTATGATAAGATAAGACATATTTTTACATCCTGATTTCAGGCAAAAAAAGAATAAAGAACCTGTATACTTTTCTTTGAATATTGAAATGGTTATCTTTGTATTGTAAATGAAAGTAGTATGGAAAGTCCATATTGATCTTCAGGCAGTTTCTGTTTTTGCATTCATAAAATACAAAGATTCTCTTTAGTTTTATGGCTTTTCCTCCCTATCTTTGACAAAAAATACAAAATGCCAAGAATCCTCTCTATAGATTACGGACAAAAACGTACTGGAATTGCTGTTACTGATGAAATGCAGATCATAGCATCCGGTCTAACAACGATTCCAACAAATACTTTAATTGATTTTTTAAGGGATTATTTTTTGAAAGAAAAAGTAGAGACGGTTTTAATCGGGGAACCGAAACAAATGAACGGAGAGCCATCTGAAAGTGCCTCTGTAATTAAAGGTTTCGTAACTCATTTTTCTAATATTTTCCCGGATATGAAAGTGGTTCGTGTTGATGAACGTTTTACTTCAAAAATGGCATTTCAAACGATGATCGATAGCGGATTGAGTAAAAAGAAGCGTCAGGATAAAGGGTTAATCGACGAAATTTCGGCAACAATTATGCTTCAGGATTATCTTTCTTCAAAACGTTTTTAGTTTTTTTCTCCTTCCGTCTTATAAAATCCTTTCTTTTTAGTAAAAACATAACTTTTATCATGTGTTTTTAGTTTTTTTTTGCAATTATAAAAAGTACCTTTGCACTTTAAAAACAAATTACTGTTATGCCTGACAATACAATACGTTCCAATAGTGAAGTAGTGCTTATTGGAGCTGGAATTATGAGCGCAACTCTTGGATTAATTTTAAAAGAGCTGCAACCGGATATAAAAATTGAAATTTACGAAAGATTAGATGTTGCTGCTGCCGAAAGCTCTGATGCTTGGAACAATGCAGGAACAGGACACTCCGCTTTTTGTGAGCTAAATTACACACCAGAAAAGGCAGATGGTAGTATTGATCCTAAAAAAGCAATAAGTATTGCAGAATCGTTTGAGATGTCCCGACAGTTCTGGTCCTACTTAGTGCAAGAAAAGAAAGTTCCCTCTCCTGATAATTTTATTAAAAGTGTTCCTCACATGAGTTTTGTTTGGGGAGAAAAAAACGTAGAATATCTTAAAAAGAGATTCGAAGCATTGCAAAGCAATCCAATTTTTTCTCAAATGGAATTTAGTTCTGATTTTGAAAAACTTACAGAATGGATGCCGCTTGTAATGGAAGGCAGAGATGCCAACGAAAAATTAGCAGCAACCCATATGGAAATTGGTACAGATGTTAATTTTGGAGCCTTAACCAGAAGTATGTTTAATTATTTAGAAAAACTTGACGGTGTTTCTTTATTTTTTAATCATGAGGTAAAAAAATTAAAACAGCGTGAGGATAAATCTTGGAGAATAAAGATTACTGATTTAACAACTGATAAAACAAGAAAAGCATATACCAAATTTGTATTTATTGGAGCTGGTGGAGGTTCGTTGCCATTGCTTGAAAAAGCGAATGTTCCTGAAGGAAATGGTTACGGAGGTTTCCCGGTAAGCGGTCAGTGGTTAAAATGTACAAATCCTGAGGTAATTGCCAAACATCAGGCAAAAGTATACGGAAAAGCAAGTGTTGGAGCACCTCCAATGTCAGTTCCTCATATTGATACCCGTGTAATTGATGGCGAAAAAGCTTTGCTTTTTGGGCCTTTCGCAGGATTTTCGACTCGTTTCCTTAAAAATGGTTCTTATTTAGATTTACCATTATCTATAAAAGCAAATAATCTAATTCCGATGTTATCAGCGGGATTCCATAATATTCCATTAACAAGATATTTAATTGAGCAGGTTCGTCAATCTCCAAAAGACAGAATGACGGCTTTACGTGAATATTTGCCAACAGCAAGATCTAAAGACTGGAAACTCGAGAAAGCCGGACAACGTGTTCAGGTGATTAAAAAGGATGAGAAAGAAGGTGGGGTTTTAGAATTTGGTACAGAAGTTATCAATACGCATGACGGAACATTGGCGGTATTATTAGGAGCTTCTCCCGGAGCATCGACCGCAGTTGCGATTATGGTTGATTTAATTGGCAGATGTTTTACTGATCAGGCTAAAACACCGGAATGGCAAGCGAAAATGAAAACGATGATTCCTTCTTACGGACAAACTTTAAATGATAAACCGGAGCTTTTATCAGAGCTTAGAAAACATACTTCTGAAGTTTTGAAACTAAATAATTAAGCTCAGTTTTTATATAAAATAAATACAAATCCAGATGAATTAATCTGGATTTGTTGCTTTAAATTCTTCCGTAATTTTCAAAATCTTTTCAGCCAGATTACTCATCCAGATCAATTGTTCAATTACCATTTGAGCTTCCTGCATCTTAGCCTGACGCGTTTCTTTGTCTAATTCGTCATCTTTAATCAAACGAGTAAAATTAACGCGTTTAAGTTCTTCAAATTGCAAAGTTACATCCTCCTTGTCAAAAAAAGTATCCGTTATAATCGTTTCATTTCTTAAAATTGAAATCGAATGATCTAAGTTTGAAAGTATCGTTTTTATAATATAATTAAACGATTCTGAGGCCGAAGTCGTTTGATGAGATTGAATATAGGTAGATAATGAAGCTAAAGCAGACAATATCGAATGATTTAAAACCACAAGTTTATTGACTAAAGGCATCGTTTTTTGTTTTGATTTTGGTTCCTGCATCATTCGCTGAAACGAAGTCATCAGATTGCCAATTTCAACAAAAGCATTTTTTCTCGCCAATCGGTATGAAGTCGGGATTTCTCCTTTTTTATTATAGAAATCAGCAATTTCTTTAAGGTAATTTCTATTGGCACGAATCGAATTTTCAATATGAATTGGCGTATTGATAAATTCCCAGGCCGGCCACAAAAACTGATTTGCCAAAAAGGCTAAAGTTGCTCCGGCTAATGTATCTAAAACACGAAACTGAATGACTTCAACCACATCAGGAGTTAAAATGCCATAAATAAAAACCACATACATAGTGACAAAAGTGGCGCTTATTTTATAATTAATTTGAGTAAATGAGATTCCAAGAAGCATACATATAATAGATAATATACTCAATGCAACATGATTCTGAATAACAGATACAATCCCAAAAGCCAGTAAACCTCCTAAAATGGTTCCGAAAATTCTATTATAAGAGCGTTCCTTTGTTAAGCCGTAACCCGGGCGCATGATGACAACAATCGTTAATAATATCCAATAGACATTTTGAAAAGCTAAAAATTGCCCGATAGTGAAACCAATTAAAATTGTAATGGTTAATCGCACTGAATGTCTGAAAATAGAAGAAGAGAAACTTAAATTTTCAATCAAAGTACGTAAGGGATAATATTGTGGTGTCAGGAATTTTTCAAGTTCCTTATCCTTATCTTTCAGTTTAAAAGACTGCATGGCAAGTGAAAAAGCACGTTGGATAATTTTGATTTTTCCAACCTGATTTTTAGCATATTTCAGCATATTGGTCAACATCAAAACACCTTCGGCAGCTTCCTCTTTACCTAAAGTTTTTTCATAGTCAAAAATGGCAGATTCAAAAGCATCAAGTTCATTTTTTAAGTCATTTTTATCAACATACACACTAATATTATGCACGTTTTTAGAAAGTTTCTTTAGAGTCGATGCCAGTTTGTAAGCTACATTTTGATACGTTCTAAGGACTTCAGGATGTTTGGCAAATTTTTCATGTAGCTTGCTGTGGTCAAATGATGTATATAAAGCAAGTTCCTGAATCTCTACCAAAGTGATAAAAACAAGCAGCATTTTTCGGTTTTGGCTTGTTGTTGCAGATGCATTCTGGTTGCCAATAAGCATTCTTCTCAAATCCTCGTGAATCAAATTCAGATCAACCTGAACACTCAGCTGCTTCTCGATTATAGCCTCTCTATTAGCCTCGGGACTCCATAAATCTCCTCTTAATTTTAAATATTTTGCAGTTAATTTTATGCCTTCAGCAATTTGTAACTCGACGTATTTATAAGGTTGTACAAAATGAAAGACAAGTGAAACAATTAAGTATAAGATACCTCCAATAAAAATAAATCCTGAATATTCAAAGGCTTTCCAACCATCATGTAAATGGCCAAATGATAGTGAAATGGACAGTAAGGCAGAGAATGATACCAAAGTAGCGCGCTGACCGTAAACAGAAATCATTGAACATATAAAAAGCAAAAAACCTAAAAAAGGATAAAATAAAATGGGGTATGGATAAGCAAGATTTACTAATAAATTTACACCCGATACAATAAAAGAAGCAACAATAAGACCTTTTATTTTATGACTTAAGGAGCTTGGAATGTCACTGGGATAGGTGTAGAAGGCTCCCAGAGCAATTACAAAACCAATATCGAAAAGATCGTAATAATTCAAAACTAATACAGGAACAACAGAAGCGATAGTTACTTTAGAGGCGTTTAAAAAAGAAGTACTGTTAGTAAATTTCGAGATACGATCAAACATAGAATGAGGTTTACAAACAAAAGTACGAATTGTACGAATTAATTTGGCATAATTATGGATGAGTTTTTGTGAAGCAAGCAAAAAAAGTGATATAATATATGATTAGAATTATTCATTGACTATTTTTTACTATTTTTGCCAGCTGAATTATGAGAACTAAATTCAGGAGTTTTCATTAGATAATACATTAAAATAATACAAATGATTTTACCAATTGTAGGATATGGAGATCCTGTTTTAAGAAAAGTGGGTGAGGTAATTACGCCGGAATATCCAAACTTAAAAGAAACAATCGCTAATATGTACGAGACGATGTACAATGCTTACGGAGTAGGACTTGCTGCACCGCAAGTTGGTATGCCAATTCGTTTGTTTGTTATTGATACAACTCCTTTTAGTGATGACGATGATTTACCTTCAGAAGAGCAAAAAGATTTAAAAGGATTTAAAAAGACTTTTATCAACGCAAAGATCCTTAAAGAAGAAGGCGAGGAGTGGAGTTTTAACGAAGGTTGCCTAAGTATTCCTGACGTTCGCGAAGATGTATATAGAAAACCAACCGTTACAATAGAATATTGCGAAGAAGATTTTGTAATGAAAACAGAAGTTTTTGATGGTTTGATTGCAAGAGTTATTCAACATGAATACGACCATATTGAAGGCGTTTTATTTACAGATAAAATATCATCTTTGAAAAAACGTTTGATTCAGAAGAAATTAAAAAATATTACCGAAGGCAAAACGTTTCAGGAATACAGAATGAAATTTGCTGCGGCTAAAAAAGGGAGATAATTGAACTAAGAAATTAGCATCAATAAAATATAATAAATCAAATTCTTAATACTAATTTTAATAAACATGAATTTAGAGAAAATTTTAGCCATTTCTGGGAAACCAGGTTTATATGTATTGAAAGTGCAAACTCGTACAGGTTTTGTGGCAGAATCATTGACAGACGGAAAAAAAATTACTGTTAACTTAAAAAGTAACGTAAGTTTATTATCTGAGATTTCAATTTATACTTACGAAGGAGAAAAACCATTGACAGAAGTAATGCAGCGTATCGCTGTTAAAGAAAACAAAGGTCAGGCTATTTCTCATAAAGAAGATAATGCTACATTAGCAGCTTATTTCAAAGAGATTTTACCTGAGTATGATGAAGAAAGAGTATATCCTTCAGATATAAAAAAAGTATTAAACTGGTACAACACGCTTGAGGCAAAAGGTTTGGTAACTGATTTAGCTCCTGCTCCTGCTGAAACTCCAGAGGAAACTCCGGTTGTTGAAGAGAAGCCAAAAAAAGCCCCGGCTGCTAAAAAAGAAAAAGCTAAAAAAGAAGAATAGCAGTTTACTGCATTCAAATATATTAATCCTGTTAAGATGTTTTCTTGACAGGATTTTTTACTTTTACAATATTAGATTACAACTCGATAAAACTTCATAAAATGAGCAAGGAACTTCAACTTAAGGCTTTCGAAAGATTACTAATTATCATGGATGAACTTCGTGAACAATGTCCGTGGGATAAAAAGCAAACTTTGCAAACCCTAAGACACCTTACTATCGAAGAAACATATGAATTGGGTGATGCTATTTTGGATAATGATCTAAATGAAGTAAAAAAAGAGTTAGGGGATCTCTTGCTGCATATTGTTTTTTATGCGAAAATTGGTTCTGAAACAAACGATTTTGATATAGCTGATGTTTGTAATGAAATTTGTGAAAAGTTAATTCATCGTCATCCTCATATTTATAGTGATACTGTAGTAAAAGATGAAGAAGAAGTAAAACAAAATTGGGAAAAATTAAAGCTTAAAGAAGGTAAAAAATCAGTTTTAGAAGGCGTGCCAAAAAGTTTACCGGCTTTGGTAAAGGCAAGCCGAATTCAGGATAAAGTAAAAGGCGTGGGTTTTGACTGGGAAGAACCACACCAGGTTTGGGATAAAGTACAAGAAGAATTAGAAGAGTTACAAATAGAAGTTCAATCAGGAGATCAGGATAAAATTGAAGCTGAATTTGGAGACGTTTTATTCTCTATGATAAATTATGCCCGATTTTTAAACGTAAATACTGAAGATGCTTTAGAACGTACCAATAAAAAATTTATTAAGCGTTTTCAGTATCTTGAAAGCAAAGCTGGCGAATTAGGGAAACCCTTAATGGATATGACTTTGGCAGAAATGGATGTATTTTGGAACGAAGCTAAAAAGCTCTGATTACTCGGCCATTTTTTTTAATGCCCTGATATCTTTAAGCATAATTTTTTTACCCACTAATTCAATTAAATCCAGTTTATTAAAATCTGATAATAACCTGATACAGCTTTCAGTAGCAGTCCCAATAATACCTGCTAATTCTTCTCTTGTAAGTTGAACTTTTAGGGTTTTATCTGCATTTTCTCCAAAAGAATCGTGTAACTGCAATAAGGTTTCGGCTAAACGTTGTTTTACTGTTTTTTGAACTAAAGCAATTTTATTGTTTTCAGATTCTTTTAGATCTTCGCAAACAGATTGCATCAAATTCATCGAGAACTGATTGTTGTTATTAAAAAAGTGTAAGATTTCAGTTTTAGGAATAAAGCAAACCTCCATATCAGCAACTGCTTTTGCAGATAGGTTTGCCGGTTCATTACTAATCATAGAGCGTTGCCCTAAAAGTTCACCTGATTGTACTAGTTTTACGATCTGATCTTTTCCGTTTGCGCTTAATTTAGAAAGTTTACCAACCCCATCTTTTATACAAAATACACCATTGGTTACTTCGCCTTCTTCAAAAATGGCTTCTCCTTTTTTAATCTTATAAGTAGTTTTGCTGTTGGCCAATTTTACAACTTCATCTTTATTGAGTGCTTTAAGAGAAGAAAGCTGTCGTACGATGCATTGATCACATTTATTCATGGCAATAATATTTGTTGCAAAATTAACTAATATTCGCATTGAAAAGTGTTATTCTTCCTGAAAATACACAGAAAAAAACTATTATTTCAATTTGCCAGTTTTATTTCGCTAAATTTAGAATCCGATTTAATTATAACATGATAAATATCATTTTTATAATCTCTTGATTTTTTAACATTTGTTGCATCAAAAAAAACAAATTTTATGAGTGAGCAGAATTGTTTTCATTGCGGGTTAACGATTGCTAAAAATGAAGAAATCAATTTTGATGAAAAAAAGTTTTGTTGTAATGGATGTAAAACCGTTTATGAAATTTTTAGTCTTCATGATTTAACCTGTTATTATGATTTTGAAAAATCGCCAGGTGCCACTCCGCAAGATATTCACGGAAAATATGATTTTTTGGACAATGAAGCAATTTTGTCAAAAGTCTTAGAATTTCAAGAAGGAAACACCTCAATTGTTTCATTAAATATACCTCATATACATTGCAGTTCTTGTATTTGGATTCTTGAAAATCTAAATAGAATACAACCCGGAATAAGCATTTCACAAGTTAATTTTCCTGAGAAAAGAGTCCGAATTACTTTCAATTCAGATCTTGTTTCGCTAAAGACTATTGTTTATATGCTAAGTTCAATTGGTTATGAGCCTTATATTAGCTTAGAAAACTACGAAACAGGCAAAACAAATGTAGATCGAACTTTGACTTACAAATTAGGCGTTGCATTTTTCTGCTTCGGAAATATTATGCTGTTATCCTTTCCCGAATATTTCGAGATCAAAGAGTTTTGGTTAGATAATTATAAACCATTTTTCAGGATTCTAATTTTTGTTCTGGCGCTACCCAGTTTTTTATATTCCGCAAGCGGTTATTATGTTTCTGCCTATAAAAGTATAAAATCAGGCATGCTAAATATAGATATTCCCATTGCTTTAGGAATTATCGTGATGTTTGTTCGCAGTACTTTTGATATTGTAATGAACTACGGGTCAGGTTTTTTTGATAGTCTCACAGGGTTAGTTTTCTTCATGCTGCTCGGAAAAATGTTCCAGATTAAAACCTATAGTTTTTTAAGTTTCGAAAGAGATTTTAAATCGTATTTTCCAATTGCGGTGACCAGAATCAATACAGATACATCAGAAGAAAGCGTTCCTGTTTATGATGTTTTAAAAGGAGACCGATTACTGATCAGAAATCAGGAATTAATTCCGGTCGATGGTATTTTAATTAGTGAAAAAGCCGAAATAGATTATAGTTTTGTTACCGGAGAAGCTGTTCCTATTACAAAAGTATCCGGAGATAAAGTTTTTGCCGGCGGTAAGCAAATTGGCAAAGTAGTCGAAATAGAAGTGCTGCACTCAGTTTCGCAAAGTTACCTGACACAATTGTGGAGTAATGAGATCTTCCAGAAAAAAGTACTTCAAAAGCATAAAACAATTACAGATACTATAAGTCGTTATTTTACTCCTATATTATTACTTATTGCTTTTGCAGGTTTTGGCTATTGGATATTTTTTGATGCCAATACAGCTTTTAATGTTTTTACGGCAGTTCTAATTGTTGCTTGTCCTTGTGCATTAGCGCTTACAGCACCATTTACCTTCGGAAATATTCTGAGAATTATGGGAAAACAGAAAATGTATCTTAAAAATGCACTAGTAATCGAACAATTGGCTAAAGTTGATACAATAGTCTTTGATAAAACCGGGACAATTACCACCAATAAAAAATCTAATATACTATATGAAGGAAATCCTCTTTCTGATCAAAATTATGTTCTGATCAAAAATGTTCTGCGTGGTTCAAATCATCCTTTAAGCCGAATGTTATATGATTTTTTAAAGGAAACAAATAAAATTAAAATTGATGATTTTCAGGAAATAACAGGAAAAGGAATTCAGGCTTCCATCGAAAATCATACCATCAGGATTGGCTCTGCAGAGTTTGTAGGCAATCTGGTTTCTGATTCGTCAGATATCGAAAAGACAGCGCTTCATATTAAAATTGATGAGCAGTATCTTGGCAAGTTTGTTTTTCAGAATCAATACAGAGAAGGTCTTGAAAAGTTATTCTCCACACTTAGTAAAAATTACGAAATCAAAATACTTTCCGGAGATAATGATGGCGAAAGAGCAAATCTTGAAAGTATCCTGCCAAAAGGGATAGAATTAATTTTTAACCAGAAGCCGGAACAAAAACTGGATTTCATCAAAAATCTACAGGAAAAAGGCAAGAACGTTATGATGGTGGGAGACGGGCTGAACGATGCCGGAGCTTTGGCGCAAAGTAATGTGGGAATTTCTATCTCTGAGAATGTGAATGTTTTCTCACCTGCTTGTGATGCAATTCTCGATGCTTCGGAATTTTCCAGATTGGATTATTTCTTAAAATTATCTCAGAAATCGATTACAATAATTAAAATGAGTTTCGTTTTGTCTCTTCTTTACAATATTGTAGGGCTTTCTTTTGCAGTTACCGGCAACTTACTTCCTTTGGTAGCAGCTATTATCATGCCTTTAAGTACAATTACTATCGTAAGTTTTGTGACTTTGATGTCTAACTATTTCAGCAAGAGTAGTTTAAAAAGATTGTAAATAATACAGTCCCTTTTTTTTATAAATTTAACATATGTCTCCAATTATGATAATTATCATATTTTACCCGCCCATTACTTAGTAATTTTGTTAACATATATTTAAGGTATGAGTGTCATTTATCTATTAATTTCAGTAAGTATTTTTGTAGCAATAGGTTTCTTTATTGCTTTTATTGTCGCTGTCAGATCCGGACAATATGACGATGATTACACCCCCTCAGTCAGAATGCTTTTTGACGATGAGACAAAAATTACTCCCCACAATAACAATTCAACAACAGAAGAAAAACAAGTATAATTATGGAAATGGAACAGTTTTATTACGACAACAAAATTGTAAAAAAATTCATTTACGCCACTATTCTCTTTGGAGTAGTAGGTATGTTAGTAGGGCTAACCTTAGCGGTTATGTACCTTTATCCCAACATCACAGATGGAATTTCGTGGCTTAGCTACGGTCGATTAAGACCTTTGCATACCAATGCTGTTATTTTTGCTTTTGTTGGTAATGCCTTTTTTGCGGGTATGTATTATTCGCTTCAGCGTTTGCTGAAAGCCAGAATGTTCAGTGATTTTTTAAGTAATTTACATTTTTGGGGTTGGCAGCTTATTATTGTTGCTGCAGCAATTACACTTCCTTTAGGATATACTTCTTCAAAAGAATATGCTGAATTAGAATGGCCTATTGATATCGCTATCGCCGTAATCTGGGTGGTTATGGGTATTAATATGATAGGTACAATGCTTCGTCGTAGAGAGCGTCACTTATATGTTGCAATTTGGTTTTATCTGGCAACATTTGTTACAGTAGCAGTTTTACATATTTTTAATAATATCGAAATTCCGGTATCAGCCTTAAAAAGTTATTCGGTTTATGCAGGAGTTCAGGATGCTTTAGTACAATGGTGGTACGGACATAATGCAGTTGCATTTTTCCTTACAACTCCATTTTTAGGATTAATGTATTACTTTGTACCAAAAGTAGCCAATCGTCCTGTTTATTCTTATAGACTATCAATTATTCACTTTTGGTCCTTGATTTTTATTTACATCTGGGCAGGTCCTCACCACTTATTATACTCAGCATTACCAAACTGGGCTCAAAATTTAGGTGTTGCATTTTCAGTAATGCTTATCGCTCCATCTTGGGGAGGTATGATCAACGGACTTTTAACGTTAAGAGGTGCCTGGGATAAAGTTCGTGAAGAACCAGTTCTAAAATTCTTTGTGGTAGCCATAACAGGTTACGGAATGGCAACTTTTGAAGGACCAATGCTTTCGCTGAAAAATGTAAATGCTATTGCACATTATACTGACTGGATTATTGCACACGTTCACGTAGGAGCTTTAGCATGGAATGGTTTTATGTCTTTTGGTATTATCTATTGGTTAATTCCCCGAATGACGAAGAGTACATTATTCTCTAAAAAATTAGCCAACTTCCATTTCTGGATAGGTACTTTAGGAATTATTTTATACACTTTGCCTATGTATGTTGCTGGTTTTCAGCAAGCATCAATGTGGAAACAATTTAACCCAGACGGAACATTAACTTACGGAAATTTCCTTGAAACAGTTACTGCAATTATGCCACTGTACTGGATGAGAGCCATTGGAGGTACATTGTATTTAATTGGAATGTTTACGTTGGTTTACAACATTATAATGACCGTTAGAGCAGGTGATACTATTGAGGATGAATTAGCTCAGGCTCCGGCATTACAAAGAATAAGCAATAGCAGATTAAAAGGAGAAAAATTCCATAGTTGGTTAGAAAGAAAACCAATTCAGTTAACCATTTTAGCAACAATTGCTATTTTAATTGGAGGTATAATTCAAATTGTGCCAACAATTATGGTCAAATCGAATATTCCGACAATTTCAAGTGTTAAGCCTTATTCACCTTTAGAACTTGAAGGACGTGATTTATATATAAGAGAAGGCTGCGTAGGCTGTCACTCACAATCAGTTCGTCCGTTTAGAAGTGAAGTAGAACGTTACGGGCCACAATCAAAAGCAGGAGAATTTGTTTACGATCATCCATTTCTTTGGGGATCAAAACGTACAGGTCCTGATTTATTAAGAGTAGGTGGAAAGTACAATGACAATTGGCATTTTAACCACTTCTGGAATCCACAAAGTATTTCTGCGGGTTCAATTATGCCAGGTTATAAATGGTTGTTTGATAATGAGCCAATGGACATTTCATTAACTCAAAAGAAAATGCAGGTAATGGTTACCCTTGGTGTTCCTTATACGGAATCTGAAGTTGCAAATGCTCAAAAAACATTAAGAGTTCAGGCTATCGCAATTGAAAAAAGCTTAGAAAATGATCCTGACTTTGTCAAAAGTTATGAGCAAAGTAAGAAAAAGGCAGCTGAAAAAGGCGAAAAATTCGTTCCAATGAACGAGAGAGAAATTGTTGCTTTGATTGCTTATATACAAAGACTTGGAACCGATATTAAAGTAAAAGAGACTTCTAAATAACAGCACTATGTTTGAACAAATAAAACACAATATTGAGACTATTTCGGGTATAGAGATTTACCCGATACTTTCTCTCCTGATATTCTTTTTCTTTTTTGTAGGATTAGGTTTTTGGGTATTCTCATATAAGAAAGAAAAAATACAGGAAATGAGTGAAATACCTTTAGATGAAGGATACAGTATAATTTCAAAAGATAATTTAAAATGAAAAAGTTTTTCCCAGCATATATAAGAGTACCGCTGATTTTCTTCATCGTTTTTGGTCTGATGGAGTATTGTATAGATTCAGGCGATAGGCCGGCATTTATAAAATACCCAATGGTATCTGTCTTTTTGTTTGTATTTCTGTTCATTTTAATTGCAATCGAAATTACATTAAGTGCCGTTAATCGAATTATGTACCAATTGATGTCACCGGAAGAAAAGGCAAAACTGGAATATGAAAATAGTTTGAGTTTAACAGAAAGTACTTGGTATAAAGATTTAATGCACAAGCTTACTAAAACGCAGCCTATCGAAAAAGAAGGTGACCTATTAATGGATCATGATTATGATGGCATTAAAGAGTTAGATAATAATTTACCGCCATGGTGGGTATATTTATTCTATATCTGTGTTATTTTTGGAGTTGTTTATTTTGCTCGTTATGAGGTTTTTGGAGGAGATGATCAGGAGATGGAGCTTAAAAAAGAAATGGCTCAGGCAAAAATTGATGTAGACGAATACCTTAAAACTGCGCCGGATTTAATGGATGAGAAAACAGTTGTTTTACTTACAGATCCAGAAAGTTTAGCAGCAGGTAAAGAAATATTTACAACGAACTGCGCCGCTTGTCACCGTGCTGACGCTGGTGGACAAATTGGACCTAACTTAACTGATGATCATTGGATTTTAGGCGGAGGAATAAAAAATCTCTTTCATACTATAACCAATGGAGGTCGTGACGGAAAAGGAATGATTGCCTGGAAAGGAACTTTGAAACCAAAGGAAATTCAAAAAGTAGCAAGTTATATTCTATCCTTACAAGGTAGTAATCCAAAAGATCCAAAAGAACCGGAAGGCGAGATTTGGGTAGATGAAAGTGCTCCAAAGAAAGATACCACAGCAAGTACAGCAGCAGATAGTACCCAAGTTAAAAAATAATTACAATAAATTATGTCAAATTTACCAGACGAAGCTTTTAGAGATACCATTGGAACTATTGATGAAGGAGGTAATCGAAAATTTATTTTTCCTAAAAAACCGTCTGGTAAGTTCTATGAGTATCGAAAAATAGTCAGCTATATTTTATTAGCCATTTTAATTGCCAATCCGTTTATAAAAGTAAACGGAAATCAATTCATGATGTTTAACGTGATGGAGCGGCGTTTTAATATTTTTGGATTTCCATTTTGGCCTCAGGATTTTTATCTCTTTGTGATATCAATGCTGGTTGGTATTGTTTTTATTATCTTGTTTACAGTTGTATTTGGAAGGATTTTTTGTGGATGGATTTGTCCCCAGACTATTTTTTTAGAAATGGTTTTTCGCCGAATCGAATATTGGATTGATGGCGATCGTGGTGCTCAGATGCGATTGGCAAGGCAAGAATGGAATACAGAAAAAATTAGAAAAAGACTGACTAAATGGATTGTCTTTTTTCTGATTTCATTTGGGATTGCTAATGTTTTTCTGGCTTATTTAGTAGGTAGTGATCAATTGTTCTTAATGGTCGAAGAAGGACCAATTAAGCAATCCAGTAACTTCATTGCGTTATTAATTTTTACAGGAGTTTTCTATTTTGTATTTGTATGGTTTCGCGAACAGGTTTGTATTATTGCCTGTCCGTACGGAAGACTGCAGGGAGTTCTTTTAGATAATAAATCTATAAATGTAGCCTATGATTTTGTACGCGGGGAAAAAGAAGCCGGTCGTGCAAAATTCAATAAAAAAGAAGACAGGGCAACAACAGGAAAAGGCGATTGTATTGATTGTCATCAATGCGTGCATGTTTGCCCAATGGGAATTGATATAAGAAACGGAACACAGTTAGAATGTACTAATTGTACTGCTTGTATCGATGAATGCGACACTATTATGGATAGTGTTGGTTTGCCAAAAGGTCTTATTAGATATGCGTCTGAAGATGAAATCGTGAAGAAAGCACCTTTTAAATTTACAGCAAGAATGAAAGGCTATACAGCTGTTTTATTTATTCTGTTAAGTGTTTTTGTTGGAATGTTGTTTCTTAGAACAGACGTTCAAGCGGTTGTTTTACGTTTACCAGGACAGTTATTTCAGCATAAAGGAGATAAGATCAGTAATGTTTATACCTATAAAATTGTTAATAAAACAATGAAGGATTATCATGATATTCATTTTGAATTAATTGATCAAAAAGGAAGTATTGAAAATGTTGGAAAACAGCATTTCAAAGTTTTAAAAGAGGGTATTTCTCAAGGAACATTGTTTATAGAAATTGACGAAGCTCTTTTGGAAAGTGATAAAACCAAAGTGAAAATTGGAGTTTATAATGGCAAAGAATTGCTGGAAACAACAACAACAAATTTCTTAGGACCGCGAAGTTTTAATTAGTAAAAAAAAAGACCATGAAATCGCCACAAATAAAACTTTTTGAAATAAGAACAAATAAAAAGGCGATGCCATATTTGACCAATAACAAATAAAATTTACAAATATGAAAATCAATTGGGGAACCGGAATTGTCATTGCATTTGCATTGTTTATGACTTTTATATTATATTTTGTTTTTGAAGTACAATCTAATAGTAAATATGATAATGATTTAGTAGTTGAAGAATACTACAAACATGATTCGCATTTTCAGGATGAAATGGCCCGAATTCAAAATGCTCATGACTTACAGTATAAACCTTCTATTTCTTACAGTGAAAATGGGGTAAAAATAGCTTTTCCTTCTACTTTTGAAAGCAATAAAGTAAAAGGAAATGTTTTGTTATACAGACCATCAAACAAGAAATTTGATTTTGACACACAAATTGGCTTGACCAATTCAGCGTTGCTTATTCCGCAAAAGAAGCTTATAAAAGGACGTTGGGATGTAAATATGGAATGGGAATATAACGGAACAAAATATTTAACTAAAGAAGTTATTTACGTAAACTAGATGAGAATACTTTAAAAGATATTTTCTACCACAGATTATCAAGATTTGAACTTTTGTTTAAAGAGATTTTCAAATCCTTTTGATCTTATTTATCTTTTGCAAAAAGAAAAAAACACATCAAATGTTGTACTCAGCTTTTATATTAGGTTTGATTAGCAGCCTGCACTGTATCGGAATGTGCGGTCCTATTGCTATGATGCTGCCCGTAGATCGCCAAAATGAGGCAAAAAAAGTAACGCAGATTATAACGTATCATTTAGGAAGATTAACTGCGTACGCAACAATTGGATTAATTTTTGGATTGCTGGGAAAAGGTTTTTATCTCGCAGGAGTACAAAAAAATATGTCTGTTTTTATAGGAGTAGCCATGATTCTTGTGGTTTTGATACCTGAAAAAGTTTTTTCTAAATACAATTTTTCAAAACCGGTTTATAGAATTATTTCAAAAATTAAATCAAGCCTGGGGAATCAGTTTAAAAAGAAAACCTACAAATCTCTCTTCACAATAGGATTATTAAACGGTTTTCTGCCCTGCGGAATGGTTTACGTTGCCTTATTTGGTGCAATTGCAATGCAAAGTGCCGGCTTTGGAGTTTTGTATATGATTTTATTCGGAGTAGGAACTGTGCCTCTAATGACGATCGTAGTTTATATAAATTCATTGATAAAACTGCCTTTTAGAAATAAGATCCAAAAGGCAATTCCATATGTAGCGGTACTAATAGGTGTTTTATTTATCCTTAGAGGACTATGTTTAGGAATTCCTTATATCTCTCCATCAAACATAAGTATGAATGTACAAGAAACTCCTAATTGTCATTAAACAGTCATCGAAAACAAGTTTGTTTCCGGTGATTTTCTTTTTAAATGTAAATCAAATGCCATACAAATATTGCGTACAAAAGGTCTTCCGGCTTCTGTAATTTTAATTTTGTTTTCTTCGATTACAATTAATTGATCTTTTTCGATTTCTCTTAGATTTTCCAAAACAGCATGGATTTCTTTAAAATACAATTCATTATCCCATGAAGTTTCAAATTTACATGTTAAGTTTAATATGTGTTTTCTAATGATTAAATCTTCATTGTTCAAAATATGACCTTTTACCACCGGTAGTTTGTTTTCTTCTAACAATTGATAATAGTCTTCTATACTTTTTGTGTTTTGGGTAAAACTATACCAGCTGTCACTAATAGATGAAACGCCCAAACCAATCATAAGTTGTGTTTTTGAAGCACTATAACCCATAAAATTTCTGTGTAATTCCTTATTCTCGGTTGCTTTATATAAACTATCAGATTTTAAGGCAAAATGATCCATTCCAATTTCATGATACCCGTTTTTAGAAAGCATTTGTTTTCCTGTTTCATACAGCATTCTTTTTTCAGCATCTTTAGGAAGATTCTCTTCATTGAATCCGCGTTGTCCGTTTCCTTTTATCCACGGCACATGAGCGTAGCTGTAAAAGGCCAGACGATCCGGTTTTAGAGAATTTGTTTTTTCGACAGTGTCGATTACGTTTTCAATCGTTTGAAATGGAAGTCCAAATATAATATCATGACCAATAGAAGTATAACCAATCTCTTTTGCCCAAAAAGTAACTTTTGCTACATTATGGAAGGGTTGAATTCTATGAATCGCTTTCTGAACCTTTTCGGCATAATCCTGAACACCAAAACTAACACGGCGAAAGCCTAAATCATATAATTTTTTAAGGTGTTCATAAGTGGTGTTATTAGGATGACCTTCAAAACTAAATTCATAGTCTTTTGCTTTATTTGCCTTAGAAAGAATACCGCCTATAAGTAATTCTAGATTTTTTGTAGAGAAAAAGGTTGGAGTTCCTCCGCCTAAATGAATTTCTTTAATAACTGGTTTTTCCTGCAGCAATTGGCAGTACAAATCCCATTCTTTTAAAATGGCTTCTATATACGTTTCTTCGACTGAATGGTTCTTGGTAATGCGTTTATTGCAACCGCAAAAGGTACACATGCTTTCGCAAAATGGTAAGTGTATGTATAAACTGATTCCGTTTTGAAAATTACTTTCTAAAAATGCTTTCTGAAAAGACGCTATCCATTTTTGATCTGTGAAATCACTTTCGTTCCAGTACGGAACTGTTGGATAACTTGTATATCTGGGACCTGGGACATTGTACTTTTGAGTCAGTGAGATTTTCATAAAGTCAGAATTTGTTTCAATCAAAATTAGAATTTATGCTCTGGATGAAAAATGACAAATATCATATAATTCCAAATAAAAAGAGGCTCACTAGGAGCCTCTTTTCTGAATTAAATAACTAACGTGAAATAGAATCTTGGATGATTTTAAGCCATTTTTTTGCAAACTGATGATCTTGATAAGCACTTATTTGTTTGATGCGGTCGTCATCAAAATCATAGAATGGTATTGTAATTTTTTTAGGAGAATCTTTGTCCTGAAATTCAAAGTCAATTTTGACAATTGTATCTGAAGGTCCTTCGGTTGTTAAAACTAATTTAGCAGAAGCAGCACTTTTTAAATCCAGATAGGTCGATTCTTGTTGATTTGGATTGAAATTCATCAGGATAAATCGTCTGTTTTTTTGATCTAACGTAAGCGTTTTATTGCTTTGAGATTCTGTTAAATCGAAATCTTCCGGATGTGTTGGATTGAATTTCTTTTTTATGCCTAAAATTTTTGATTTGTTAGCTGCAGTCGATCGTGCAGAATAATAAATAGGAACGGCTACTATGATCGCAATCACAATACCAATTATGGTTACACTTGTTTCCATTGTGTTTTAAAAATTTGGTAAATTACTATGAAATTTGGCACTATTTTCAAAAGAGAAAATAGCTCAGTTTGTTGGAAAACTACTGTTTTCCTGACGGGAACTTCATAAATTGTCTACCAGAAAAAATGGAAAGGATAGAGCATTAAAAGAACTTTTTTGCTCTGGGTTGCAAATTGATTCGCAAAATTTGATGTTGATTTTACTGCTTTATGCTGAGGAATCACTACCAATAAAGAATCAAACCATTTACCTAATATAGAAGGATTGGTCTTGATATTTGCTGTAAATTGATAACTTGCCTGTGGTTGTATAAATGCTAATGAATCAGAGTGATCTATAGAAAAATTAGTATCCGTTTTTTGACTTTCGGTAATTTGAATAGCAGATTCATTTGCCTGAACAGCAAAAAAAGCAATTATCAAAAGTGATAGAAAAATAACGGTTTTACGAATCCAATTCATGGTGGCGAATTTAACTCATAAAATACAATTAAAGAAATTTTAAAGAATTAATTAACTTTAAAGTTTGGTTATTATTTTATCCCCAACATTCCTGTAATTATTGCTGAGGATAGAATAAAATTATTTTTGCATTTTGAAATAATAATCAGCGGAATGTTTTCCACTTCCATAAAAAAGGAAGAAAATACAAGCTAGTAAAACAACTATTGCCAAAATTAAACTTTCAGAGTGCATATGTCCCATAAAGTTAATAAGGATTGCTCCAAAGAGTATTGGTAACTGAGCTGCAATTGCCCAACGCGTAAGTAGCCCGAAAACGATCATAATGCCACCAATCATGTGGGCTGGCGCAATATAATGTACAAGAAACATACCGCCGCCAAATTGATCAATTGGCGAAATTAAATCATGTAAATACTGAATGTTGGTTATGAACCAAACTCCCTTCATAAATAAAAAAACACCTAAAACAATACGTACTAAATCTACTGGTAAATAAGTGTGCGCATTTGCCCATTTATTTAAACTTTTTACATTTTCCATGATACTACGTGATTAGAAATTACATATAAAGTTACTAATTTTTAATGAAGTATTTGTTTTTAAAGGATTAAAGATGAGTGATTTGGTAGTTTTTTAACGAATTTAATGTGTTTATGGAAATCAGACCTGAATTACACCCAGATTAAAAGCTTTTTGAATAGGAGCGTGGTTGGCAGCTTCGATACCCAGAGAAATCCAGGTACGAGTATCTAGAGGATCGATGATCGCGTCTGTCCATAATCTTGAAGCGGCATAATAAGGCGAAGTTTGTTCGTCGTAACGTGCTTTTATTTTATTAAATAATTCCGCTTCTTTGGCTTCGTCTACGATTTCTCCTTTTGCTTTAAGCGAAGAAGCTTCAATTTGCGCCAATACTTTTGCAGCCTGAGTTCCGCCCATAACGGCAAGTTCTGCACTTGGCCAGGCAAAAATTAACCTCGGATCATAGGCTTTTCCGCACATGGCATAATTTCCTGCTCCGTATGAGTTACCAACAATAACGGTGAATTTTGGAACAACAGAGTTACTTACAGCGTTAACCATTTTTGCACCGTCTTTTATTATTCCGCCATGTTCAGATTTTGATCCTACCATAAAACCGGTTACATCTTGTACAAATACCAGCGGGATTTTCTTTTGGTTGCAATTGGCAATAAAACGAGTTGCTTTATCAGCACTGTCAGAATATATGACACCACCAAACTGCATTTCGCCTTTTTTGGTTTTTACTACTTTTCTTTGATTCGCAACTATACCTACAGCCCAACCGTCGATTCTGGCATAACCTGTAATGATGGTTTGGCCGTAACCCTCTTTATAAGCTTCAAATTCTGAATTATCAACCAAACGATTGATGATTTCCATCATATCATATTGCTCGTTTCGGGCTTTTGGCAAAATTCCGTAGATATCCTTGGGATCTAAAGCAGGTTTTTCAGCTTTGATTCTGTTATAACCGGCTTTGTCGTAATCACCTATTTTATCAACTATATTTTTTATTTTATCTAAGGCATCTTTATCATCTTTAGCCTTATAATCTGTCACTCCGGAAATTTCGCAATGTGTTGTCGCACCGCCCAGAGTTTCATTATCAATGGTTTCGCCAATGGCTGCTTTTACGAGATAACTTCCTGCAAGGAAAATGCTTCCGGTTTTATCTACAATCAAGGCTTCATCACTCATAATAGGTAAGTATGCGCCACCAGCAACACAACTGCCCATAACGGCAGCAATTTGAGTGATTCCCATACTGCTCATTTGAGCATTGTTTCTAAAGATTCGGCCAAAATGTTCTTTGTCGGGAAAAATTTCATCCTGAAGTGGTAAGTAAACACCTGCACTATCGACTAAATAAATAATTGGTAATCTGTTTTCCATTGCAATTTCCTGCGCACGAAGGTTTTTCTTTCCTGTAATAGGAAACCAGGCGCCGGCCTTTACAGTGGCATCATTGGCAACAACAATACATTGTTTACCTCTTATATATCCTATTTTTATGACTACACCACCAGACGGACAACCGCCGTGTTCAGCATACATTCCGTCTCCGACAAAACCTCCAATTTCAATATTTTTTGCACCTTCATCCAATAGATAAGCGATACGTTCGCGAGCTGTCATTTTACCCTCGGCATGCAGTTTTTCGATACGTTTTTCGCCTCCCCCCAATTTCACCTTGGCAAATCTTTGTTTTAAGTCAGAAAGTAGTAATTTATTGTGATCTTCGTTTTTATTGAAGTTTAAATCCATGATATATTGTTGTTTTTACAAAATAGTGTTGGCTAATTTACAAAATCAATTGAAACCCACACAATAAATAGTATCGACTTATAAAATAAAAGTGTGTTTTTGAAATTATAAATTTTGTAAAAAATAGACCAGACTTTCAAATTGATCTTTAGTGATATTTTTTGCTTTAATTTGTGGTTTCATACCAATTAGTATTTTTTATGTCAAAAGCAGCCAATACACGACTAACAATTCTTCATAAAGCGTTTGAATTAATTTATTCAAAAGGTTATCAAACTACTAGTATTGATGATATCATTGCGACTACACAAGTTACGAAAGGTGCTTTTTATTATCATTTTAAAACAAAAGATGAAATGGGAATCGCTATTATCGAAGAAATTTTAAAACCTACAATGCTTGAAAGTTTTATACAGCCAATTGAAAATTCGCAAAATCCTATTGACGATTTGTATAATATGATTTCATATTTACTGCTTGAGGATCCTTTTTTAGAAGTAAAATACGGTTGCCCGGTTGGAAATTTAACTCAGGAAATGACTCCCTGGAATGCGCAGTTTAGCAAAGCTTTGCTTGAATTGGTAAATCAATGGATGCATACTATTCAAAAAATAATTTTAGAGGCTCAAAATTCCGGCTTGGTTCGAAAGGAAGTTAATGGAGAACAAGTCGCTTTTTTTATTATGTCGGGCTATTGGGGGATACGTAATTTTGGAAAACTTCAAAATAATAATTCATGCTATATTGTTTATTTAAAAGAGTTTAGGGATTATTTGAACGGCTTGAAATAAAATCTAATTCAAAAACATACTAGTTAGTATGTTTTTGAATATATTTGCATTGTCAATAATCAAAAAACAATGTATCAAATACTTTTAATTTGCCATTCTTTTTTAAGATGGTTCGTTTTGATAAGCTTATTATATTCTATTTTTAGAGCTTACAAAGGATGTTTTTATCAATTATCGTTTACTAAGACAGATAATTTAGTCCGGCATTGGACTGCTACAATTGCTCATATTCAATTAATTTTCGGGATACTAATGTATGTGCAAAGCCCAATTGTAAAATATTTTTGGGCTAATTTTTCGACAGCTATTCAAAATATGGATAGTGCTTTCTTCGGAATTCTTCATATTTTATTAATGCTTACTGCAATTGTTTTAATAACCATTGGTTCGGCTTTGGCAAAAAGAAAGCCAACTGATCGTGATAAATTTAAGACAATGCTCATTTGGTTTTCAATAGCCTTATTCATCATTTTTATTGCCATTCCGTGGCCTTTTTCACCTTTAGCAAGCAGACCTTATTTAAGATAAAATTTTATGACACATTTACTACAGACAAATACCGGAAGATTACGAATTATTGGTTTCTTAGAAGGAATTTCATTATTGGTTTTGATTTTTATAGCTGTTCCTTTAAAATACATTTTTGAAACGCCATTTTTAACCAGACCTATTGGGACTATTCATGGGGCTTTATTTTTACTATTTATTTTTAATACTTTAAGCGTAGGTGTAGAGCAAAATTGGAAATTTAGTGATACCACCTGGAAAGTGCTTTTGGCATGTTTAATTCCGTTTGGGACTTTTTATATAGATGCTAAAATTTTAAGCAAGATTGAAGTTAAATAAGCATCAATTCTAAAAACTGTGGAAAGACAGCGGTTTTTACCGCAAAGTAAACCAAGATTTTAAATGTATAGTTCTGTAAAAAACAAACAATACTAGGATGAAATCTTTGCGCAGCTTGCGGTTAAATAATACAATTATATTCACCTAAGTTTAAATCATCAAATTAAAAATCAAAAAAATGGTTTTAGTTTTTAAAACAAATATCGATACCGTTTCTAAGGTGAAACGAATTTCGGCAAAATTGAATAAGCTTTTTCCAAAATCAAAATGGAACTTTGATCTTGAAGATTGTGATAATATCTTAAGATTTGAATCTGATATTGATATCGTAAAAGAAGTTATGATCTTAATGAAAATTACAGGTTTTGAGTGTGAAGCTTTGTAAAGTATTAAGCAAAAAAAAACAGAAGTCACCTTCTGTTTTTTTATATGATATATATTGTTTGTTATTTTTTAGAATCGCAAACCATTCGTTTTAAAATTGCCCATTGTTTTAAGGCATCACGAGCTTCGACAGCAGGATATCCCAACATTGTTTTACCTGCAGCAACATCGCCAACTACACCAGAACCTGCACCAACGATAGCACCATCGCCAATAGTAGTATGATCTTTTATAGAAGCGCTTCCGCCAATAATAACTCCATTTCCTAAAGTCACTGATCCGGCTAAACCGCTATTTCCGGCCATGATACAAAATTTACCTAATTTACTATTGTGTCCAATTTGAACCAAATTGTCGATTTTGCATCCGTCACCAAGAACTGTTGAGCTAAATTTTCCGCGATCAACACAAGAGTTAGCACCTATTTCAACACCGTTTCCGATAATTACATTTCCTATTTGCGGAATTTTTACAAGACCTTTTTCACTACAAGGACGGAACCCAAAACCATCAGCACCAATTGTTGCATTTGGATGAATAATACAATCGCTGCCAATATGACAACGTTCACGAACTACAGTTCCTGACCAGATAATGGTGTTTTTACCAATAGTACATTCGTCTAAAATTGTAACATTTGGATAAATAGTTGCATGTGCTCCAATTTCAACTTTTGGACCAATATAACAGCCTGCACCAATTCGTGCACCTTCGCCAATAATTGCTGTTTCGTCTACATTTGCTGACTTATGAATATTATTGCGAAAGATTGGAGTAGGAGGAGCAAAAAGGGCTAAGATCTGAGACATCGCTAAATCAGCATTCTTTACTTTAATAAAAGCACGATTATTTCCAGGTTCGATCGAAATGTCTTCATTTACAACTGCAATTGAAGCTTTTGATCCTTCCCAGAATTTTTCATACTTTTTATTTCCTATAAATGAAATTTCAGAAGTGGTCGCTTTCTCTAATTGTTCTGTTGCTGATACGCTTTGCGAAGTTGTGCCGTAAATTACGCCATTAATAACTTCATTAATTTCTTGAATTGAATAGGATTTCATCGAATGAATTTAATTGATTTAGGGGTTAATTCGCACCAAATAAAATCAATTAGATTTAAATTACCTAATCTTATTTTGAACTTTTTTAAATAGTATTTTAAATAATAGTTTAAATATTACAAATTTAACATTAAATCTATTAATTTGTTGATGGTTTTTAAATTATTGGTGGTATATGAATTTTTTTAATTCGCCTATTTGTAGGTTTTTGATTGCCTTTTTATAAACTGTTCGATTTGTATAGATAGAGAGATTAATGAAACTGTATCTTGTTTTAAATCAAATTGTTTTGCTTTTTTATGGGCTTCAAATGTCTGTGTAATTGATTCTCTCAGGATGTTGAAATTTTGTAAGTTTCCCGTTTATCTTTTTCTTTTAAGGATTTTCCGAAATTCTTATATTTAATTACTGGCAAATAAGATATAACGGTGTTTTAATTCAATTATTTTGAGACCGTTTTTATAGTTTAACTTTCAGGAATATTTATGTTGTTAAGTTAAAACTTACATGATTTAAAACAGAAGGATTTTTGGAGGGTATTTTGAAATAGTTCTTTCGGTATTTTTATTGCAGTAGAAAAACAAAAAAGCGATCCATTTGATAACAAGGAATCGCTTTTATATTTATTCTTTTATTTTAGACAATGAGATAGCATTAATGCAATAACGTAGACCACTTGGTTCCGGACCATCAGGAAAAACGTGTCCTAAATGTGCATCGCAGGTATTACAAACTACTTCGACACGAATCATTCCGTATGATTTATCAGCATTGTATGCGATTGCATTTTCTTTTAAAGGTTGTGTAAAAGAAGGCCAGCCTGTTCCTGATTCAAATTTTTCGCTTGCATCAAAAAGTAAAGTGCCACAACATTTGCATTCATATATTCCAGGATCGAATAAGCTGCAAAGTTCAGAGCTAAAAGATCGTTCTGTACCTTTTAAACGTGTAACCTGAAATTCTTCAGGAGTTAAAATTTGTTTCCACTCTTCCGGAGTTTTCTCCACTCTTTTATCCGGAGTAGGATTTCCTTTATTCGTAAAATGAATTATATCTGCCCACTTAATCATAACTTTTTTATTTAATTTATAGTCTCAGTTTTCAGTTTATAGTCTCAGTTTTCAATCTCAGTCTCAGTATTTGCGGACTGTAAAGCTGTGACTGAAAACTGCGACTAAAAATTATTCTTCCTCTTTTTGTCCCATCATCATTAAAAATGCTTTCAGGAAAGGATCAATATTTCCGTTCATTACGCCATCAACATCACTTGTTTCATAACCGGTACGAACATCTTTTACTAGTTTATAAGGCTGCATTACATAATTACGTATTTGCGAACCCCATTCGATTTTCATTTTTCCGGCTTCGATATCAGCACGTTGTGCCTGTTGTTTTTTCAATTCGATTTCGTACAATTGAGAACGTAGCATTTGCATGGCGCGTTGTCTGTTATCTTGTTGAGAACGAGTTTCAGAACATTGAATCTGGATTCCGGTTGGTTTGTGAACCAATTGCACTTTTGTTTCAACCTTATTTACATTTTGTCCTCCAGCTCCACTAGAACGAGAAGTTGTAATTTCGATATCAGCAGGATTAATGTCAATTTCGATACTATCATCTACAAGCGGATAGACATAAACAGATGCAAATGAAGTATGACGCTTGGCATTACTATCAAAAGGAGAGATTCGCACTAAGCGATGAACGCCGTTTTCTCCTTTTAAATATCCAAAAGAATAATCGCCTTCAAACTCCAGCGTTACGGTTTTTATTCCTGCAACCTCACCAGCCTGAAAGTTAAGTTCTTTTATCTTGAAGCCATAACTTTCTCCCCACATCATATACATACGCATCAGCATTCCTGCCCAATCACAACTTTCGGTTCCGCCCGCACCGGCAGTAATTTGTACTACGGCACTTAAGCTGTCACCTTCGTCAGAAAGCATGTTTTTGAATTCGATGTTTTCTATATGAGCCTGGGTTGTGTTATAATGCTCGTCTAATTCTTCTGCAGAAAGTTCTCCTTCTTTATAAAAATCGTAGGCAAGTTGCAATTCATCTGTAAGTTCGATTGCTTTATTATAATCTTCGATCCATTTTTTCTTATTTCGAAGGTTTTTTACAATCACTTCAGCTTCTTTTGGATTGTTCCAAAAGTCGGGTGCGAAAGTTTTTTCTTCTTCGTTGGCGATTTCAATTAGTTTGGCATCAACGTCAAAGATACCTCCTCAACGCACCAAGGCGCTCCACAATACCTTTTATTTGTTCGGTAGTTGTCATAAATTAATAGTAGTTTTATAAGTTTTTATAAATAGTACGTCATTAAAATAAACATTCTAAAAACGTAATTTTGTCCTGCAAAAATAGCTATAGTTTTTATATTATAGGAATAAATTTAACAGGAGAAAAAAGAAATTTAAAGTCTATAACTCAAATAATGATATGGATAATTTAAGTACGTACAATTTACATAAAGATGAAACAAAGAATAACAATTTTAGGAGGTGGATTATCGGGATTATTAATTGGTTACAGATTGAAGAAATTAGGATTTAAAATTCAGATTCTGGAAGCAAGAAATCGTTTGGGCGGTAGAATTTCGACGGTTTTAAGTGCGAATGAAACTCCTGTAGAAATGGGGGCAACCTGGTTTGGAGAACAACATATTAATCTTTTGGCTTTGTTAAAAGAACTTGGACTTTCGTATTTTGAACAACATATGAAGGGTACCGCTTATTTTGAAGCTTTTTCTATGACGCCACCGCAAAGTATTGATATTCCGGATGACAATCCGAGTTATAGAATAGCCGGCGGTACATCATCGTTGATAAAAGTGCTGGCAGAATATTTTGATAAAGAGGAGGTTTATTTGAATCAACAGGTAAAAGAGTTAGATTTTAATAATGATGTTGTCATGATAACTACGGATCATAGAAGTTTTGAAACAGATATTGTGATTTCAACTTTACCGCCTGCCTTATTGGTTAATTCAATTAAGTTTTCGCCGTCAATTTCGTCAGAGCTTAGTGATATTGCTAAATCTACTCATACCTGGATGCAGGATGCTATTAAGGTGGCTTTGGTTTATAAAGAGCCATTCTGGAGGAATAAAAATATATCCGGGACTTTGTTTAGTAATGTTGGGCCAGTAACCGAGTTTTACGATCATTCTAATTATGAAGTCACAAAATACGCTTTATGTGGATTTATTAATAGTGGTTATTCTCAATTTTCTAAAGCGGAAAGAAAAGAAAAAATAATCAGTCAGTTGGAACGGCTATTAGGTTCTGAAGTTTTAGGATATGTTGCTTATGAAGAAATTATTTGGTCTGAAGAGTCTTTTACCAAGGATAAAGAACAGGGAAATACTTTTGTTTATCCGCATCAAAACAACGGGAATGCTGTTTTTTCTCAGGACTATTTTAATAATAAATTTTATATCTCCGGCACAGAAACTTCGTCTCACTTTCCGGGGTACATCGAGGGTGCTGTATTTTCAGCCAACAAAATAGTTTCTAAAATTGTAAATTATCTGTAGAATAATGTGGTGGTTTTATATGTTTTTTGCAAATATTACGTTAATTTGGTTCTATAGTAAGTTTCAAGTTAAATTTTAATAAAACTTACCAAGAATAACTCTTAGGAATATGTAATTTTGCTCTACAAAAAAAGATATACTTTTTAGAATATGGAAATAAATTTAATTAGCGATACCATTACCAAGCCTACACATGAAATGTTGCAGTATATGTTTAACGCTCATGTTGGCGATGATGTATACAGGCAAGATCCTACGGTTATAGAGTTAGAGACCAGAGTAGCTGAATTTTTTGGTATGGAAGCCGGGCTTTTTTTTCCGTCAGGAACTATGGCAAATCAAACCGCTATCAAATTACATACACAACCCGGAGAGCAGTTAATTGCAGATAAATATGCACATGTCTACAATTATGAAGGTGGAGGAGTTTCGTTTAACAGCGGTGTTTCATGCTGTCTATTAGATGGGAATCGAGGAATGATTACTGCAAGTCAGGTGGCTGCTGCGATCAATGATCCGGAATTTTATCATGCTCCGCTAACAAGTTTGGTTTGTGTAGAAAACACAACAAACAAAGGTGGTGGCGCTTGTTATGAATTAGAAGATTTAAGAGAAATAAAAAAGGTTTGTGATGCTAATAATTTGAAATTCCATCTTGATGGAGCCAGAATTTGGAATGCATTGGTAGCCAAAAGACAAAATCCGAAAGAATTTGGAGCTATTTTCGATACTATTTCGGTTTGTTTGTCAAAAGGTTTAGGTGCGCCAATTGGTTCAGTATTATTAGGATCTAAAGCTGATATTCACAGAGCGTTGAGAATCAGAAAGATACTTGGCGGAGGAATGCGTCAGGTAGGTTATTTGGCGGCGGCAGGATTGTATGCTTTGGCAAATAATATCGAACGATTAGCGGAGGATCATAGAAGGGCTAAAGAAATTGCAGCAGTAATAAGCACAAAACCTTGGGTAGCGCATATAGAACCGGTAGAAACTAATATTTTGATTTTCTCGCTGACTGAAGGTTACAGTGATCAGCTTTTGATTGAAAAATTAAAAAACAAAAATATATTGATCAGCTCAATGGGACACAATAAACTTAGGGTTGTAACGCATTTAGATTATAAAGAAGTAATGCATACCTATGTGATTGAAACGTTGCAGAAATTCTAAAAAAAGGTGCAAAGTAGCATAGGTGCAAAGGAACAAACGTTTAATAAAAAAAGAGGCAAAATATTAGTCATGGTCGGAAGATTTTTCTTCCGACTTTTTTTTGTCTTGTTCTTAACAAATTATTCTTAACAGGATTAATCTTGTTTGTATATTTATTGCCGTAAATCAGTAATTTATGGCAAATTTTAAAGATCACAAAGTATGCGTTAATGAGCTGCTAGGTTTTATTCCTGAAGCACTCTTGTCACATCTCTCTACTAGTACAAAAGTAGACTATTATTCAAAAGTACTTCATGGTAAAAAAGTATTTTACCTACTTCTGTATGCTATTCTAGACAATGAGAAACTCAGTCAACGCACATTAGAAGATACTTTTAATTATTCCGGTTTTAAAACTATTTTCAATCTAGAGGAATCTGAAACAGTCAGGAGAAGTTCTATTTCTGAGAG
>NZ_JBNNFM010000024.1:0-87478 GCF_050267765.1 Flavobacterium sp. NPDC079362
GCGATGGACACCCTTGCATTCAGCTAACACTTCCCACTGTAAAGGCGTGTTCGGGACTTACACCCTAGAGTTATCGCCCATGCTGGGCACACAACGAAAACACACAAATAATAGTTTTATTTGTGTGTTTTTTATTATGCTTCAAAAATTTTCAATTCAATTTAGTTTTTTATCTGCTATCGATCAACCAAAAAGAAATTTCATTAGATTTACGTAACTAACCTTAAAACCAAAAAGATGAGAACATTAGAGCAATGGTTTGCAGAATATGCCGTAAGTCATCAAAACCCAAAAAATAAGGCCATACATTATGTATGTGTTCCGGCAATTTACTTTTCTATAGTGGGATTATTAATGAGTATCCCGAGTGGTATTATTGCCAATACATTAAAATTAAATGCGCCTGTTATCGAAAATTGGGCCGTCGTAGTACTCATTTTTGTACTCATTTTTTATATTCGGTTATCTGTTTCTATGGCTATTAAAATTGCTGTTTTATCAGCTATTTGTCTTGTGGTAAATTATTATATCGGGCAAATTGTACCTTTATGGATCTTCTCTATTGGTATTTTTATAATCGCATGGATCGGACAATTCTACGGACATAATATTGAGGGCAAAAAACCTTCTTTCTTAAAAGATCTCCAGTTTCTGATGATTGGTCCGGCTTGGGTTGTTGAAAATTTATTTTCGAAGAAATAAAAAAAACACCCGTAAATTTATAAAAAGACAAACACACTATAAAACCCTGAATCTATTTAATTAACCAAACTTACTTTAAGCCGTATGGGAATGATTGCCAATTTACTTCGTGTTACACCTACTGAACTAAAAACTTATTTAAACGACAGTACTCTTCTTGAAGAAAGGATTTATAGTCCTGATGCCGACAAAGATTTTAACCTGAAAGATATAGACAAAGCATGGGATGCTATTATTTTTTTATTAACAGGTGATAATATTCAAAATGCCAATAATCCGCTTGTTCAGGTTCTCTTTAGCGGGCAAATTATAGATGAAGGACAGGATTTGGGTTATGGTCCCGGTCATTACCTAACACCTAAACAGGTAAAAGAACTTAACAGTAAAATCTCAGTTTTTACAACCGAAGAGCTCAAACAAAGATATAATCCGGAAAAGATGACTGAAATTGATGTTTATCCTTCTATTTGGGATTCTGAAACGTTTGAATATGTTGATTTTTATTTTAAACGCTTACAGCACGTTTATGCTGAGGCGGAGAAAAACGGACAGGCTATTATAACTTTTTTGAGTTAAACAATTACGCCTTACTTTTATTAAGCGTTATTAAACAGCATAAAATATGAAGACAGGGGCAGATAATGAGATTGAGATTGAAAACTACGATATTTTTACCTACAGAAGAATCAGACGTGCCATTGGTTATCTGGGTATAAGTCTTCCGATACTTTTAGTGGTGTTTTCTCTGGTTCCTTTTTTTCAAACTCCACTTCAGTTTTCTATTAGCCATTATTACTATACTAATTTGCGGGAAATTTTTACCGGAACTTTGTGTGCCGTTGGCTTATTTCTGATTCGGTACAAAGGTTTCGGAAATGCTTCGATCCTGAAGAACGACAATTTATTAACCAATATAGCAGGAATTATGGCTTTGGGTGTGGCTTTGTTTCCCACAAATCCAGATGATTTCAAGGCCAAAATTTATACTTTAATTCCATATCCTGAAAAATGGCTTGGCTGGCTTCATTATGGTTTTGCTGCTCTTTTGTTTTTAATATTGGCTTTATTGGCAATTAATGTTTTTACTATTGGGCAGGAAAATGAAACAAAAACTCCTAAAAGTATCCTGAACGAAAACAATATTTACAGGGTTTGCGGTTATTCGATTATAGTATGCATCATAATGATCCCAACTTTCGAAATATTAAAATTGTTTCCTTATTCGACTTTGATTTTTGAGGCGCTTTCTCTTTTTGCTTTTGGAATTGCATGGCTAATAAAAGGTCGCGCTTTGGGGGATAAAGGGGTAATTGGTCAAAAATTGTATCAGGAAAATAATCCGGGATGATACCTGCACAATTCCTAAACTGGACTATTGCTTATACTTAAAACTGGATCACGCTCACGTTTTGAGCAACTCTTAGTTTTGCAGAATGAAAGAGTTAATAATTTCGAATTTAAAAGAGGTTCACAATCGCATTAAAAATGCCTGTGAACTTTCCGGCAGAAATGTGTCTGATATACAATTGCTGTTAGCCACTAAAACTGTTCCTTTCGAAAAAATAAGAATTGCGATTGAAGCGGGGGAAACTTTAATTGGCGAAAACAAAATGCAGGAATTACGGGATAAAGATTTCGGATTAAAAGAATTAAATACAGAACGTCATTTTATTGGCCATTTGCAAACTAATAAAATAAAAGATGTCCTGAAATATGTTTCATGTATTCAGTCTTTAGACCGGTTAAATCTTGCGCAGGAACTAGACAGGCAATTGCAAAAAGAAAACAGGAACCTCGATGTTTTTATTCAGGTCAATACTTCTTTTGAGGAAAGTAAATTTGGACTTCGTCCTGATGAAGTAATTTCTTTCATAAGGGAAGTAAAAAAATACGAAACTTTGAATATTAAAGGGTTGATGACAATTGGTTTATTAGATGTTGAAAAAGAAAAAATGCAGCCATCCCTACGTTTATTACGACAAATAAGGGATGAGATTTATGCCGAAGGAATTGAAAACATGCAACCATTAAAGCTTTCTATGGGAATGTCTCAGGATTTAGAACTGGCAATTGCCGAAGGTTCAGACATGGTCAGGATTGGTTCGTCGGTTTTTGGAAACCGATTTTTTAGGAAAAGAAATATGGAATGAGAATATTGCAGAATAAACTTTAATTTTGCATCAAATAAAACTGAAATGAATCTATACGAGCTGACTGTAAACGATACCGAAAAAATAGCATTAGATGACTTACTTTTTAGTGACGAGAACAAAGCTGCGTTGCTGCAAACTATTAAGGAGCACGAATACATTGAGGAATTAAAAAAATACAATCTTAAAGTAGACAATAAAATATTATTTCATGGTCACTCTGGCTGCGGTAAAACGACGACGGCAAAAGCTATTGCTGCTGCTTTGAACAAGAATATCGTAATCATGAATCTGAGTACTTTAATTAACGCGCGAATTGGCGAAACATCAAAAAATGTAAAAGCTATATTCGAAAAGGCTATCAGAGAAAAGGCTGTATTATTTTTAGATGAATTTGACCAGATCGGAAAAAGCCGTGACAGCGACGATAAGGATGTGGGAGAAATGAGACGCCTTGTTAATACGATCATTCAATTGATAGATTATTTCCCGTCTGATAGTTTGCTTATTTGTGCAACAAACCATTATCATTCTATTGATACTGCTTTATTGCGACGATTTCAGATACGTTTACAATTTGAAATGCCTGACGAAGGTGAACTGGATCTTTATTATGATAAAGTACTGGCTGGTTTTCCTGAGCATTTACAGGATATCCTGCGCAAATACAATATTTCTTATGCTGAAGCTAAAGATTATATTCATACTACAATGAAAAAACAAATTATTGCTGAACTGGACCTTCAGAAACTTTTACAGCAATAATTATAAATTCATTCCGGATACTCTTTTTTTCTTTGTCTGCGGTTGGGTCGCTGCATTCCGGATCTTATAAAACCGGGTACAAAACAAACTAATAGATGCTCACGTTTCCAATTGTAACATTTCAGGAAAAAAAACATGGAGACAAACAAAAAAATCGCTGCTCCCACCGCCACCTGAACGGGATATAAAAGTATATTTTCCTGAGGAATAATCATGGGAACAAGGGCAATGGCACAAGCTGGAGCAAATGGTTTCCTGACAATTTCAAAAAGAGAAAAAAGGCTGACAAATAATAATAGTACCGTATATACCAGAGGCAGACGTAATATTGTATGGACATAATACTGAAAAAATGTTCCTAAAATGGCAGCAATTATAACGACCATATAAACTTGTAATGGACGATTGCGAAACCCTGACGATGACGAACTAAATTCTATAAACATAACGATCAATGGCGGCACAATAAATAATAATCTCCCTGTATATGCCGGAATTGCAGCTATGAGGATTAACCAAAAAAATAATCTGGCCCAATGCTTTATACTATGTTTGTAATATCCCTTTTTTTTATCAAAAGCAATAACCTGGCGCAATGCATTTTTCTCCAGAAGCCACTGTCCGGAAACAACTAAAAGGCTCATCACAAAAACAGAAGCAGGATAAACAAATGAATCTGTTCCTAATAAAACCGGCAACATCGCAGCTGACGTTATGGGAATTAATGTGGTACGTGTCAAAATAAGACAAAGCGAAGTAAATGCAAATGAAATTGCAATATTGATTAAAACAGGAAACGAAGAATAACGAACCAGTAAAACTCCAAAAAAAGCACAAACTGTCATCAACACGACAAGCATTGATCTGCTCACTCTCCATATTTTTTTATCAATAACCCACAGACCTAGTACTAATGCGGCCATTTCAGGAAACAGTATTTCTTTCTGGCCAAACCATTCTGATGCACCAACCATTGAACCAATTATAAGCAGGGCAAAAAAATATCGGATTAATTTGATTTTATTCACTTTTAAAACTTTGTATTTTGACTTTGATACATTTTTCTTCGCTTTTCAGCCTTTTTGTTTCAATATTTCAAGAGCTTTTTAGCACAGTCAGAAGCGACAATTAAACCTCCTGCCATCATAATAATATCTTTTATAACCAATCTTCCGGCACCTGAAAGATAAGGAAAACCAAAATTTGGTGTTGTTATATCTCCACCTAAATTGGGAACCCAGACTTCAGGAGTAGTAATTAGAAAAGTAAGCGTAACTATTGCCATTCCCGCTGTGAGTAATCCGCCAAGAAGTCCTAAACGATTATTAAATATACCCAAAAAAGTAAGCAATCCAATCCCTATAATTACCGTTCCTAACACATATGAAAAAGTATAAGTTCCGTTTTGTTTATTCCATTCAATGTTCTTCAGCACTACTTCACCTTCTTTATTTTTATGGTCTTTATATTCATTTGAATTATTACTATAAAAGAAACTCATTAAAGGACTATTTGCTACAAAAGGAACGATTCCGTCTGCTTCATATTGAAAGAACTTAAGCCCCCCAATCCATACCATTACGATACAAATGGCGATTCGCATTAAATTAAAAAATTGACTTTGTAATTTTGCTAACGTTTCTAAGATACTCATCTTCTTGTTGTTTTAATATTTACAACAAAATTACTTGCATCTGCTTCTGGTTACAATGGACAAATAGGGATATTATCTGGACAAATCTGCTACAATAGATATCCCAACATTTTCACGAAAAGCTGTAGGGGTAATTTTTGTATGCTTTTTAAAATATCGGCTGAAATAATTCTCATCATCAAAATTTAATTCAGCAGCTATTTCTTTCATACTCTTGTAGCTAAGATGAATCATTTTTTTAGATTCAAGTATAACCCTTTCATGAATTAATTCAGATGGTGTTTTCAGAAAATGCTGTTTGCATAATTTCGAAAAATTATTGGGCGAAATCCCCATTTGAGCAGCGTAAAAAGAAGGCTGTCTTTCTTTATAAAAATTATTTTCAAGTAAGGTTTTAAATTTCATTAACGGATGATGTATATTCTTCTCCTCTTCAATAACAAGATCTTTTGACTTAATTTTGCTGCATAATGCAAGAATCAATTGCAGATAAGCTTTTACTACAGATTTAGAATAAGTATCCGCATTTTCTATTTCAACAATCAGTTTTCCTAAAATATAATCCAGTTCTATATAATCTTCCGGTTCAAGATTTATATAAGGCTGCTGGTATATATTATTAAATAAAAGACCATTGCAAGCCACTTCTTTTTTATGGTATTCTATGCAATAAAAGTCACCATGAAACTGAAGTCTTCTTGTTGTAATTGGCTTTTCTGTACTAAAATAAATAATTTGATATGGAGTCGTAAATAGGGCTATTTTACCTTCAAAAACATATTCTGTCAGATCTACACTTATTTTTCCACTTCCTTCCAAAAGAAAAATATTATACATAGGCGAACCTCCACATTGATTGATATAATCTGTGGTGCATTCCTGAATCGTACAGTCTTCTTGATTTGTTTGTTCTTCTTTCATTCGTAATTTTAACTTAAACGCTATTCTTCGTTTTCAATACACAGTTGCGCAAGCTTAACAAATATTGCATAAAAACTATTACAGATTTCTACACCGAAACCATTGCTTCTTTATAATAAAAATTAGTTTTAAATTAGCAATACATCAAATGTCGTAAAAATGTCGTGAGATAACCGTTATCGAATTATTCTTTTTAAAATAATTTTGAGATACAATAGATCAAAACAATATAATTTGATTGGAACATTTAAAATCCTATAAATGTAATTTTAGAATCTCTTGTTAGTAAAAAAAATGATCTGCAACTTGTATCAATAAAACTAGTTGCCTGGTAAAAATAGTTATATATTAGTCTTAAAAAAACAAAAACAGTTCCTTAAATCTTTCCAATTGATCTGATAAAAGCTATTTTACGGCAGATAGAAGTGAGTTATGCTCTTTAGTAAAACTGATACCGAAATGAAAATTCCAACCCTACACGGATATATCGAAAGAAGAATTTTAATCAACTTTACAGCTGACCCAAAATCTGTAGAAAAGATAATTCCGTTTCCTTATAGACCAAAAATATACAAAGACAAAGCCATAGTTGGAATTTGCCTAATAAGACTAAAAAACATAAAACCAAAAGGATTTCCTAACTTTATTGGAGTAAACTCAGAAAACGGCGCTCATCGTATTGCTGTTGAATGGGACGAAAATGGTGAGATAAAATCAGGCGTTTATATTCCGCGAAGAGATACTTCGTTAAAGTTAAACACACTTGTTGGCGGAAGAATATTTCCGGGCAAACATTATCATGCAAAATTTAATGTGGTCGAAAAAAACGGAAATTATCATATTAATTTTAAGAGCTCAGATAATACTGAAATATTGATTGATGCCACAGAAACAAAATTATTTAGTGATAAATCAATTTTTGAAACATTAAGTAATGCTTCCACATTTTTTGAAAATGGCGACCTTGGATATTCGCCCAATAAAGACAAATTTGATGGATTAAGATTGAAAGCATATAACTGGGAAGTCAGACCTCTTGACGTAATGAAAGTAAAATCCAGCTTTTTTGAAAATGAAGAAATTTTTCCAAAAGGATCTGTAACTTTTGATAACGCATTACTAATGACAAACATTGAACACGAATGGAAAAGTGAAAGTGATAGATAAGAGTGAAGAAACTCAGAACTACTATTCTTTATACAAACACAATTTACCAAACAATTAAAAAAAAAGACATAAAAAAACCTATTTCATCTCGAAATAGGTTTTTTCTTTTGTGACCACGGAGGGGTTCGAACCCCCAACCCTCAGAGCCGAAATCTGATATTCTATCCAGTTGAACTACGTGGTCAAAAAAATAAATTTTCAATCTTTTAAATTCCAAATACCCACTTTACAATTGGAATTTGGAATTTATATTTTGGACTTTAAACTAGTAACTTCTTAACAATAGTAGAAATTGTTTTTCCTTCAGCAGTTCCGCCTAGTTGAGCAGACGCTAATCCCATAACTTTTCCCATTGATCCAATTCCAGACGCACCTGTTTCTGCAATAATTTTTGCAATTACAGCTTCTACTTCTGCTTCGCTTAATTGTGCAGGAAGAAATTTCTCGATTACAGCAATTTGCGCTAATTCTGGCTCAGCCAAATCAGGACGATTTTGTTCTGTAAAAATTCTTGCACTTTCTTTACGGGTTTTAACTAGTCTTTGAAGTAATTTAACTTCATCGTCTTCTGTTAATTCTTCTTTAGAACCTGAAGCTGTAGCAGCTAATAACATTTCAGATTTAATTGCTCTTAATGCTTCTAATGCTACTGTATCTTTTGCTCTCATGGCGGTTTTAATGTCGTCCATGATTAATGTTTGTAAACTCATCTTATTTTTTATTTAAATAGGTAAAACCTATAATTGACATGAATAATTGAAATCGTGCTCTTGACTTATAGTAAAACACCAATCATTTGTCAGGCTGAGCGAAGTCGAAGCCATTTTAGGTAATTAACCTTCGACTTCGCTCAGGGTGACAATATTTCTTAAATATAAATACTTTTAAAGTCAAATTTTAAATTCTGTGCGAAGATAAAAAAAATAACCCGAAAATTAAATCCAATTTTCGGGCTATCTGTATTTATTATTATCCTAAAATTAATCTACGTTGTCGTGCAAAAATGAATTATTTGAACGCAATTGCAAATCGTTGTTACTATCTGTTCCAACTGATATTCTAGAATTGTTATTATTTGATTGAGAATTAGACAAATCGATACCTAATCTTTTGTAAGCCGGCTCTTTTTCTAACTCGTCAATTCTTGAAACATTATTATGGAATTTATAATTAAATTCTTTTAGTTTCTTTCTTCTTTCTTCAGCTCTTAATCTTAATGTTTCTTCGATTGTTAATTCCATCGGAGAAACTTCTGAAACTGTTGTAAAGTTTCCTTCACTGGCAAAATCAACTTTTTGTTTCATGGTGATATTTAATTCCGCAGGAATTACTTCTTCTACCACTTTATCAGCAGGTTTTGATGCCACTAAGTCATTCTCTACCTCCATATATTCTTCTAACGAATATTTGATAATCCCTTTATCTGAAAGTTCAGTTACCGGTACAAATTGTACTGGATCATTTACTTTGATATTACGGGTTTCATTCGATAATTCGAATAAAATTTTATTCTCTTGCTGAGCAACCGGTTCTTTTTTAACTTCAGGCTCTGATCTGAAAAGAGGTAAGTCAAAAGAAAAAGTGGTTTGTTCTTCTCTTTCAAAAGTTCTTTGCTGAACTTGTTGAACAGGTTTTACTTCCTGAACAATTTGCGCTTCCGGAGATGAAATCGTAAAATCAATATCTGTAATAGGCGAAACAATTTCGAATGTTACATCCAGGTTTTTAATAAACTCAGACATTACTACTAATTCATCCTGATTCATTGACGGAGCAACGGGAGTAACTTCAACCGGTGTAACTGCAATTGGAGCAACTACAACTGGAGCAACTTGTGTAGGTGTAAATGGAGTTACGATATCTTCATCATCATCCATTAAATCAAAAACAATTTTCTCTTCTGATTTTGCAGTAGGTGTTTCAGCATTTACATCAAAAGAAGTAACCGATTTATTCGTTAAATTATGAACGCTTCTTTGTTCATCTTCTAACGTATGAATGATTTTTTTAGGTTCTGTATTTACAATTTCATTTTGTTGTTCAACATCAAAACCTGTTGCAATAATAGTCACGGCAATAGCATCACCAAGAGTTTCGTCTTCACCAACTCCCATGATAATATTAGCATTATGACCTGCTTCTACCTGAATGTGATCATTGATTTCTCCAATCTCATCCAATGTAATTTCGTTTGATCCAGAAACGATAAGCAACAATACGTTTTTGGCTCCTGTAATCTTGTTGTCGTTTAACAACGGAGAATCCAATGCTGAAACGATAGCATCTTTCGCTCTGTTCTCACCCGCAGCAACAGAAGATCCCATGATAGCTGTTCCGCTGTTTGATAAAACAGTTTTAGCATCACGTAAATCGATATTTTGAGTATAGTGGTGCGTAATTACTTCAGCAATACCTCTTGAGGCTGTTGCCAAAACTTCATCCGCTTTAGAGAATCCTGCTTTAAAACCAAGATTTCCGTATACTTCTCTTAACTTATTATTATTAATTACAATTAACGAATCGACTTGCTTACGCAATTTTTCGATTCCTAAAAGCGCTTGTTCCTGACGCACTTTTCCTTCAAACTGAAAAGGAATAGTTACGATACCTACAGTAAGGATTTCTCTTTCTTTTGCCAATTGTGCAATTACCGGAGCTGCACCAGTACCTGTTCCACCACCCATACCAGCGGTAATAAACACCATCTTAGTACCACGGTCTAACATTTTTTCGATATCGGCGATACTCTCAATAGCAGATTGCTGTCCTACATCAGGATTTGCTCCTGCTCCAAGACCTTCTGTAAGGTTCATACCTAACTGAATTTTATTAGGTACAGAACTATTCTGCAGTGCCTGTGAATCAGTATTACAAACGATGAAATCAACGCCTTTAATACCTTGTTTAAACATATGGTTGATAGCATTACTACCACCTCCACCTACACCTATTACTTTGATAACATTTGATTGGTTTTTTGGTAAATCAAATGAAATACTTCCAAATTCTGAGTTGCTCATCATCTTTTTGGTTTTTGAAATTCTTATTTAATACATTTTTTACTTCTTGACTTGGGGCCAATAGTAATTCCTTTTCTCTTATTATTATTCTGCGTTGTCTAAAAAATCTTTGATTTTGTCGACATATCTATCAAAAAATGATCTTCTAATTTTAGTTTCCGTAGATTCTTCCTTAGATACATTATTCCTAACAACTTCTCTTGTTTCTTCAATAGTTTCTACTCTTTCAACGTAGTTTTCTTCAACTTCGTATCGTTGCTGTACAGGTTGTTGTACCGGAGGCGGAACATTTCTGTATACTACCTTTGTCTGTTCGTTTACAATCTCCATTCTCACAGCACTTTGTGTACTGTTTTCGATACTGTTCATTACCAAACCAACTGCTGTTGCAAACAACGGACTAGAAATTTCTTCGCTTGAATTGCCTGCTAAATGCTCGTTTGGATATCCAATTCTGGTATCCATACCAGTAATGTATTCTACTAATTGCTTAATATGTTTAAGCTGAGCACCACCACCTGTAAGAACAATTCCTGCAATTAATTTTTTACGGGGATCTTCATGTCCATAAGCTTTAATTTCTGCAAAAACCTGCTCTACAATTTCTACCACTCGGGCATGAATAATTTTAGATAAGTTTTTAAGCGAAATCTCTTTTGGCTCTCTTCCTCTTAATCCGGGAATAGAAACAATCTCGTTGTCTTTATTTTCTCCCGGCCAAGCCGATCCGAATTTTATTTTTAAAAGCTCTGCTTGTTTTTCGATAATTGAACAACCTTCTTTAATATCGTCTGTAATTACGTTTCCTCCAAAAGGTATCACTGCAGTATGACGAATAATACCATCTTTAAAAATGGCTAAATCTGTTGTTCCTCCACCAATATCAATCAAAGCTACTCCTGCTTCTTTTTCTTCCTGACTCAAAACGGCATCTGCAGAAGCTAATGGTTCTAATGTCAATCCTGACAATTCGATTCCTGAACTCTGAATACATCTTCCCACATTTCTGATCGATGATGCCTGCCCAACTACTACATGAAAACTAGATTCTAATCTTCCACCGTACATTCCGATTGGTTCTTTTATCTCAGACTGCCCGTCGATTTTAAATTCTTGTGGCAGAACGTGAATAATTTCTTCTCCCGGTAACATCGCCAGTTTATTTACCTGGTCGATCAAAAGCTGAATATCTTTTTCTCCAATTACTTCTTCCGGATTATTACGGCTGATGTAATCTGTATGCTGTATACTTCTAATGTGTTGTCCTGCGATCCCTACAACGACATCTTTTATTTTATAACCTGAATTATTTTCGGCTTCAAGTATTGCTTGTTGAATCGATTGGATAGTTTGCGTGATGTTGTTTACAACTCCTCGCGCAACTCCTAAACTTTTGGATTTCCCAATACCCAAAATTTCCAACTTACCATACTCATTCTTCTTGCCGATCATGGCAACTATCTTTGTCGTTCCAATATCTAGACCTACTGCAATGTTATCTTTTTCCATTTTCTATTATTTTGTGCAAACTACTTGTTCCGTAAACCTAAGGTCAATTTTATTGTATTTATATAACGAACTATCTAAAACCGCTTTCTGAAAAAAGGCTTTATAGTTATTAAATTTCTCATCAACATTCATCGTTCTGCCAAAATCGATGAAGTAATTATAATTTCTATTAAACATTTTTAAGCTTCCATTAGGCATAATTTGAATTGCAATGATGTTTTTTCTCAAAAACGCATCGTCATAAATTGTGCGAAATAGCGCCGCTAAATCTTCGTTATTTTTTTCATTTATTGCCCCGGAAACAAGCGGAACTCTCGCAGTATAATTGTCTGACAAAGGCATCTTATTACCCTCATAGTCAATATAAAAAGAGGCATCACCATCATAAACTCTCGCTATTGGTGTCTTCTGTTTTACTACTGCTTTTAGAACACCATCGATACTTACAAAAACATTTGATTTTTCAATCATCTCTTGCGTATCAAGGGTTTTCTCAATCTTATTCAAATCTAGTTCATCTTTTCGGATACTGGAAGCGTCTTTTTTATTTTCTATCAACAATTTATTAACCGTTTCCGGTTTCACAAAAAGCGTATTTTCCCCTACAAAAACAACAACAGATTTTTTTAATTTTCGGTCACCATTTCGATGTTTAGCGAAAGAATATAAAAATAAAACGAGTCCTAAAATGAGAATTAATCTAATATTTGTCCAATTAAATATTTTCATTTAGCATTTTTTTGATTGACGGAACCATCTCTCCAATATCACCAGCTCCTATTGTTACAATTATTGGCGCATCACTGGCTTTGATCTCCGCTAATAAATCACTTTTTGCAACAATTTTCTTATTCGAATTTGTCATTTTTCCCAACAACCACTCTGATGTAATCCCATCCATCGGTAATTCGCGTGCCGGGTAAATATCCATTAAAAATACTTCATCAAACTGAGACAGGCTTTCTGCAAATCCATCAACAAAATCTCTTGTTCTGCTGAACAAATGAGGCTGAAAAATTGCCAGTACCTTAAGTCCGGGATACAACTCAGTAACTGCCTGATGTACCGCATTTATCTCTGTTGGATGATGTGCATAATCATCTATATAAACTAATTTATCAGACTTAATCTGATACGAAAAACGTCTTCTGATTCCGTTGAATGAAGCAATGGCTTTTGCAATCAAGTCGGTCGGGGTGCCAAAAGTCTTCGCCATCGCAATAGCCATCAATCCATTCATTAAATTGTGCTTTCCGGGCAAACCAAAATGCAGATCTTTCATGATCTCTGATGGTGTCTGAACATCAAAAACATAACTCCCATCTTCTATACGAACATTAAAAGCCTTATATACAGCATCTTCATTTATAGCACATTGTACTCCTTCAAGTGGTAACTCTTTTGTTATAAACAGCTTAGTTTTATCTTCTACTTTATTGGCAAATTCAACAAACGAAGCCTCAATTGCCTCACTTGTTCCGTAAATATCCAAATGATCTGCATCCATTGACGTAATACAGGCAATATTGGGATGTAAATGCAAAAACGAACGATCGAATTCGTCAGCTTCTACAACTGTCACAGTCTTTCCGCTTCCAATTAAGTTAGAATTGTAATTCTCAACAATTCCACCAACAAAAGCCGTAACATCAGCTCCACTTTCATATAAAATATGACCTAAAATACTTGAGGTTGTAGTTTTTCCGTGTGTACCGGCAACTGCAAAACTAAAAGTGTCTTTTGTTATAATTCCTAAAACTTCGGCACGCTTTTTAATCTCGTAATTTCTTTCGATAAAATAATTCCACTCTGAATGTGTTTTTGGTACAGCCGGAGTAAAAATTACCAGTGTATTTTCAACAAAATAATTAGCAGGAATCAGATTTATGTTATCTTCAAAATGAATATCAATACCACTTTCAATTAATTCACTCGTCAGCATTGATGGTGTTTTATCGTAACCCGAAACCTGTTTCCCGATATTTTTAAAATAACGGGCCAGTGCACTCATTCCGATGCCTCCAATGCCTATAAAATAAACGTTTTGTATTTGATCTAAATTCATTTCTATTTGTTTTTGAGCTATTTACAGATTACTTTCTTATATAAGAAACTAGTAATTAAGCCTTTGTATTTTTCTTACTTTAATAACTCAAAACGCTTAAAAATAGCGTTCTAAATTTTTTATTATGTTCTATAATTATCAGATAAAGTTATATTATAACAACTTTCTAATCTGATCTACAATTACTTTCACCGCATTTGGCATTGCCAGCTTTTTAATATTATCACTTAATTGTTTTTGCTTTCCCTGATCTTTCAGTAAAGCTTCAAAAACAATACTAAACTGAGTGTCTAATTCTGATTCTTTCAACAAAATAGCTCCTTTTGCATCCACTATCGCCTGAGCATTTTTAGTCTGATGATCTTCGGCTACATTTGGTGATGGAATAAAAATTACCGGTTTCCCAACAATACATAATTCTGAAACTGATGATGCTCCTGCACGAGAAATAATCACATCGGCTGCAGCATATACAAAATCCATTCTTTCGATAAAATCAACTACTCTTACGTTCTGCTGATTGTGTTTTTTATATTCTTCAAAATATAATTTACCGCATTGCCAGATTACCTGAATATCCTGCGAAAGCATATTTTGCAGTTCTTTCTCAATTAACTGATTAACTCTTCTTGCTCCTAAGCTCCCGCCTAAAACCAACAATGTTTTTTTATTAGGATCTAAACCGTAAAAAGCAATTGCTTCATCACGTTTACTCTCAATATCTATCAGATCCTGACGAACCGGATTTCCGGTTAAAATAATCTTTTCTTTAGGAAAAAATCTTTCCAGATTCTGGTAAGCCACACAAATTGCATTAGCTTTTTTACTCAATAGCTTATTCGTTATTCCCGGGAATGAATTTTGCTCCTGAATCACAGTTGGTATTCCCGCTCCTCCAGCTGCCTGTAACAACGGTCCGCTAGCAAAACCACCTGTACCTATAACTACATTTGGCTTAAATTGTCTGATAATTCTACGCGACTCCAGCAAACTTGTTGCCAATTTTAACGGAAACATCAAGTTTTGCAAGGTTAATTTTCTCTGTAAACCAGCAATCCAAAGACCTTTTATTTCATAACCCGCCTGAGGTACTTTTTGCATCTCCATTTTATCTTTGGCACCAACAAAAAGAAATTCAGCATCAGGAAATTGTGCTTTTAATTCATTAGCAATAGCGATTGCAGGATAGATATGCCCTCCTGTTCCACCACCACTTAATATGAATTTATAATTTGTCATATTTTTAAAAGTTATTCGCTTTAAAAATTATTCTTTTTAATCTTATTTATTTAATACTGCATTCATCGGATTTCTGGAATTATCCTCAATAGAATACATTCCTTCTTCTTCATACACCTCTTGCTTTTCATCACCAATCAAATCTTCTTCGGCTAGCTCTTTGTCAATTAATCTTTGAAGTGCTTCTTTTCTTCTTTCTTTTTCTTCTAGCTCTTCAGCGATTTCTTCGTCTTTTTTGGTCACACTAATAATGATTCCGAGAGAGAAACAGGTCATCCAGATCGAACTACCTCCACTACTGATCAACGGGAGTGTCTGCCCTGTTACCGGCAATAATTCTACTGCAACTGCCATATTGATCATCGCCTGAAATATCATAGGAAAACCGAGCCCGACGACGACTAACTTCCCAAATAGCGTATTGGCTTTATGCGATGCAATTACAAATCTGAACAATAACAATAAATACAAGACCAAAATTGCTACTCCGCCAACCAAACCATATTCTTCGACAATAATCGCATAAATAAAATCAGAAGACGATTGTGGCAAAAAGTTTTTCTGTACACTTTTTCCAGGTCCAACTCCACCAAACTGCCCTGACGCTATTGCGATTTTAGCTTTCTCTATTTGATAATCATCTTCATCCGGTTTATCAGTGGTAAAGTTCATAATACGACTTTCCCAAGTTGACACCCTGCTAAAGAATCTTGAATCAGGAAAGGCTTTGGCTATCAAAAGGAAAAACAAAAGCATTGCAATTCCTGAACCTATGATAAAACCAATATATTTTAATGGATACCTGCCTATAAATGTTAACATAATTACCATTGAGAATATCAACGCGGTGGTTGAGAAGTTCGCTGGTAAAATAAGCGCCAATGTTATAAAAACCGGTAACCAAAGTTGTATTAATGATGTTTGAAACGGCTCATTTTCATCTCTTGCTTTCGACAAATAACGTGCTACATAAATAAACAATATACTAGCTGCCAGAGTAGAAGTTTGAAATGTAATACCTATAAATGGTACTTGAATCCAACGACTTGCATTTGCACCGGCTATTACAGTTCCTTTTAAAAGCGTATAGGCCAATAAAACCCAAACTACCGGAAGCGCTACTTTCGAAATCGCCCTGAAATAATGATACGGAACTCTGTGCACCCAATAAATAATCAAAAAACCAATACAAATATGAGCCAGATGTTTTACCAAATAACCCAATGTATTTCCGGTTCCGTGACCTATATATGCCAAATTACTACTCGCACTAAAAACAGGCATAAACGAAAACAACGCCAATAAAGCCACGAATGACCATATTACCCTATCTCCTTTAAGTTTGTTTACGAGTTCTTTCATAATCTTTTTGTTTCAGGTTTTTCTTATTTCAGGTTTCAGTTTTTCCTCACGTGAAACCTGAACTTGAAACTTTTTTTCTACAAGTTATGTACAGCTTGCTTAAATTGCTTTCCTCTGTCTTCGTAGCTTTCGAATAAATCGAAACTTGCGCAGGCTGGAGATAATAAAACAGCATCTCCTTTTTCTGTTAAACGTTGTGCCGTTTTTACAGCATCGTTCATATTATTAACTTCTACCATGATATCAACAACATTACCAAAAGCATTAATAATTTTATGATTATCAACTCCCAGGCAAATAATTGCTTTTACTTTTTCACGAACTAATGACATCAATTCGTTATAATCATTTCCTTTATCAACTCCTCCAACAATCCAAACCGTAGGAACATTCATGCTGTCTAAAGCAAAGAAAGTTGCGTTTACATTTGTTGCTTTTGAATCATTGATATATTGAACATTCTGAATTTTTAATACTTTTTCTAAGCGGTGTTCAACACCTTGAAAATTAGATAAACTTTCACGAATTGTTGCATTTCTAATTTGCATCAACTTTGCTACAGAGCTTGCTGCCATTGCGTTTTTCATGTTATGTTTTCCTTCTAACGCAATGTATTCTGTTTCCATTGTAAACTCTTCTTGGTTGATCTTTATTTCCATTTTGTTGTTATTTATAGAAGCCCCTTCATCAAATTGTTTCGTTAACGAAAAAGGAATTAATTTTGCTTTTGTTGTGTTGTTCTTTAACCATTCTGCAATTGCCTCATCATCTGCATCGTAAATAAGATAATCGCTTTCGGTCTGATTCATTGTTATTCGAAACTTTGAATCGATGTATTTTTGATATTTATATTCGTATCGATCTAAATGATCCGGACTAATATTTGTAATAATGGCAATATCCGGCCTGTAATCTATAATTCCGTCGAGCTGAAAACTGCTTAATTCAAGGACATATGCATCGAATTTATTTTCGGCTACCTGCCAGGCAAAACTCTTTCCAATATTTCCTCCCAAGCCCACATTCAAACCAGCAGATTTTAACAAATGATGTGTCAACATCGTTGTGGTCGTTTTACCGTTGCTTCCGGTAATCCCAATTGTCAGAGCTTCAGTAAAAGGTTTAGCAAATTCGATTTCTGAAATCACTTTGATTCCGGCAGCGATAAGCTTTTGTACTATGGGAGATTTCTCAGGAATTCCGGGACTTTTCATCACCACGTCGGCGTTTAAAATCAGGTCTTCAGTATGTTTTTCTTCTTCCCAAGCAATTTTATTAATGATAAGAACTTCTTTATAACTCTCCTTTATTTTTCCAAAGTCAGATACAAAAACTTCGTATCCTTGTTTCTTTCCGAGAATAGCCGTTCCAACGCCACTTTCTCCTCCGCCAAGTACTACCAATCTCTTCATCTATCTAAGTTTTAAAGTAACAATTGATAATATGGCTAACATGATTGCAACGATCCAAAAACGGGTTACAATTTTACTCTCATGATATCCTTTCTTTTGGTAATGATGATGCAATGGCGACATTAGAAAAATTCTTCGCCCTTCTCCAAAACGCTTTTTGGTATATTTAAAGTAACTTACTTGTAAAACCACTGAAAAATTCTCTACCAAAAAGATTCCACACAATAAGGGAATCAATAATTCTTTACGAACGGCAATAGCTAAAACCGCAATGATTCCTCCAATAGTCAAACTTCCTGTATCTCCCATAAAAACAGATGCCGGATAAGAATTGTACCACAGAAACCCAATTAGAGCTCCCACAAATGCAGATATAAAAACAGTCATTTCCCCAGAATTAGGGATGTACATAATATTTAGATAATTAGAAAAAATAATATTCCCTGAAACAAACGTAAATATCCCGAGTGCCAGTACCGAAACTGCCGAAGTTCCTGCGGCAAGCCCGTCAATTCCATCCGTTAAATTAGCTCCGTTAGAAACTGCAGTAATAATAAATATCACAACCGGAATAAAAATCAACCAAGCCCATTTTTCATATCCTTCACCAGTCCACGCTAATAATTCAGCATAATCAAATTCATTGTTTTTTACGAAAGGAATCGTTGTTGCAGTTGATTTTTCTTCTATTGGTGCAGGCAAAACAACAGCTGTATTTGTCGCAGTTCTAAAAACATCTGTTCTACCGGTATCTGTTCTTACTGTTACTGCAGGATTAAAATAAAGAACCGCTCCAACTATAATTCCCAAACCAACTTGTCCTATAACTTTAAAAATTCCTTTAAGCCCTTGTTTATCTTTTTTGAATATCTTGATATAATCGTCTACAAAACCAATTGTCCCCATCCAAAGAGTAGTTACAATAAGCAATACTATATAAATATTGTGCAAACGAGCAAACAACAAAACCGGTACCAGTGTAGCAAAAATGATAATTAATCCTCCCATTGTTGGAGTTCCCGCTTTTTCATTTTGACCAGCCAGACCTAACTCACGAACAGTTTCGCCAACTTGTTGTTTACGCAAAAAGTTTATAATTCTTTTTCCGTAAATCGTTGACAAAAGCAAAGAAAGCATCAATGCCAAAGCCGATCTAAAGGTGATGTACTGAAAAACACCTGTCCCTGGGACATCCATTGTTTTGTCTAAATACTCAAATAAATAGTATAGCATATATTTTATATTTTAAATTCCAATCTTGAAATTCCAAATTCCAATTTTGTCGTGTGGTATTTTAGAATTAAAATTGATTAATTATTTATTTAGTTGATCTAAAATTTCTTTTACTGTTTCCATATCATCAAAATGATGGCGAACACCATTTATTTCCTGATACGTTTCATGACCTTTACCGGCAATTAAAACAATATCATTTGGCTGAGCCAATTGACAAGCTGTTTTAATCGCTTGTTTTCTATCGGTAATTCTCAATAGTTTTTTATAATTATGCGCTTCGACCCCTTTTTCCATTTCATCCAAAATCACTTCAGGATCTTCATTTCTCGGATTATCCGAAGTTAAAATTGCTTTATCACTAAGATCTGTAGCAATTTTAGCCATAATTGGCCTTTTCGTTTTATCTCTGTTTCCGCCACAACCTACAACTGTAATTAGTTGCTCATTTTTAGTACGGATATCGCCTATTGTTTTCAAAACATTATCAAGAGCATCCGGAGTATGTGCATAATCTACAATCGCTGTAATATTACCAGCCGAAACAATGTATTGAAAACGACCTGAAACACTCTCTAAATCAGACAGTAATCGCAATGCTTCAAGACTATCCATTCCTAACTCTACAGCAGTACCGTAAATCGCTAAAACGTTATAAGCATTAAAAGTCCCTATCAATTTTACCCAAACTTCATTATCATTCACTTTTAATAGTAATCCTGATAATTGACTTTCTAATATTATTGCTTTAAAATCAGCATAAGACTTTAATGCATAAGTGAATTTTCTCGCAACTGTATTCTGCAACATCACAGGCCCGTTTTTATCATCGATATTTGATAAAGCAAAAGCTGTTTTTGGCAATGAATCAAAAAATGACTTTTTTACATCTCTGTATTCTGCAAAAGTTGGGTGATAATCTAAATGATCGTGCGATAGATTCGTAAAAACCCCGCCCACAAAATGCAACGCTTCTGTACGTTTTTGGTGAATTCCATGAGAACTCACTTCCATAAAACAATGTGTAACACCTGCTTCGATCATTTCATTTAAATAATGATTGATTGTAATCGAATCCGGAGTTGTATGTGTTGCTTTATATTCTGTTTCATCCACCATTATTTTCACGGTTGACAACAAACCAACTTTAAAACCTGCTTTTTGAAACAACTGAAACAATAATGAAGCAATTGTTGTTTTTCCGTTTGTACCTGTAACACCAACTAATTTTAATTTTTCAGAAGGATTTCCAAAATAATTAGCTGCCATAAAAGCCAAAGCAGTATTCGTATCTTTTACTTTAATATAAGTGACTCCTTTTTCAATATTTTCCGGCAATGCATCACAAATAATCGCAACAGCTCCTAATTGAATTGCTTTTTCTATATAATCGTGACCATCAGAAAGCGATCCGCGAATTGCTACAAAAACATCATTCGCTTCAATCTTTCTTGAATCAAACTCAATTTTATGTACATCAATTTCCGTCGAACCCGTTACAGACTCAATAGCTACTTTATATAATATGTCTTTCAGTATTTTCACGATAATTCTAATACTATTGTTGTGTTTTTACTAATATTTTCTCCAGCCTGTAATGACTGTTTTTTTACTTTTCCTACTCCATTAACTCTTACTTTCAAACCTAAGTTTTCCAGTAAAGCGATTGCATCCATTCCCGGCATTCCTTTTAAATCCGGAATCTGATTTGATTTTTTTCTGGATTCTATATCATACTTATCGTAACTGATTTCTTGCTTTGAAATTTTAGAATCCAGTTGCTTAATTTTATTTGTCGAAGGCGCATCTGTAAATATTTTTTGGGCAATTCTTTTAAAAACCGGCCCTGCAACATCTGCTCCGTAATAATTATTTTTTGATGTATTTGGCTTATGAACCACTACAATACAAGAATATTTAGGATGATCTGCCGGGAAATACCCAACAAAAGAAGATGCATAATACAATGCTGACTTTCCTTCTTTACCACCATAGTTTACCTGCGCTGTTCCTGTTTTTCCTGCCATCGAAAAATCTTTCGAATACAACTTAGAACCAGTTCCTTTTTTTACCACATTAAGCAATACTGCTCTAATTTTTTTGATAGTTTCAGGAGAACACACCTTTGGATTAATCACTTCAACATCAAACTTTTTGATGGTTTTGTTCCACTCTTTAATTTCTGAAACAAATTGAGGCTTTACCATTACTCCATTATTGGCAATTGAGTTATACAATGCCAGCGTTTGCATTGGCGTAACCGAAACTCCGTAACCAAAAGCCATCCATGGCAATGAAACTCCTGACCAATGCTTGTCTCCAGGTTGTGGTATGTAAGGTCTTCCTTCTCCTTGAAAATGCAATCCCAGTGTTTTATTTAAGCCGTAACTATTAATATGATTGACGAATTTTGATGGATTGCTTTTATAATTATCATAAACCGCCTGAACCATTACTGTATTAGACGAAAGTTCAAAACCACGTGCTAACGAAATTTTACCGTAACCTCCTCTATGCGAATCACGAACAGCACGACCATAATATCTCACTTCTCCTCCATGACTGTCAAAAACAGTACTTGTATCTGCAACTTTATCTTCTAAAATCGCCATTAAATCAACTAATTTAAAAGTAGATCCTGGCTCATGAGACTCTGCTACAGCATAATTTGTAGTTTCATAGTACGATCCGTCTTCTGCTCTTCCTAAATTTGAAATCGCTTTTACATGACCTGTTTCTGTCTCCATAACTACCACACAACCGTGATCTGCTTCGTATTCTTCTAACTGTTTCAATAAGGCATGGTGCGCAATATCCTGAATAAAAACATCGATTGTCGAGATAACATCAAAACCATCTTGTGGGTCAACTTCATTGACATCACGAATAGGTTTCCATTGTCCTTTTGCAATTTTTTGCTTTAAAATCTTACCGTCTTTTCCATTCAGATAATTTTTAAAAGCCCATTCAATTCCTTTACCAACCTCTACTCCTGTTGCAGGATCGATACGATCATAACCAATTGTTCTTTCGGCAATTTTTCCTATCGGATGTTTTCTAACAGTTTCCTGTTCAATTATAATCCCACCTTTAAAAGCTCCTAAATTAAATAATGGAAAACCTTTTATTTTTACATATTCAGTATAACTCAAATTACGCGCGATCAGATAATATCTATTTTTATTAGCTCTCGCTTTTCTTAGATCTTTTTCGAAATAACTTCCTGTTTTATCTAAAACTGTTGCCAGTGAATCTGATAATGCTTTTACATATTTTTCAAAAGTTTCTGTTTTTGGCGCTTTCGCATCAAAACGAATCTCGTAATTAGGAATTGATGTTGCCAATAAACTTCCGTCAGCAGAATAGATGTTTCCTTTGTTTGCCGGAATTACAAAATTTCTAACCGTACGCTGTTTTGCCAGTTTTCTATAATAATCTCCTTCAACCCATTGAATATTGGTTAACTTAACAACAATAGCAATTGCCATCACAAAGATGAAAACTGCTACGAGGTAAATTCTGTAGGATATATTTTTATCGTCTACTGCCATATTCTTTTAAAGAAACCTTTTTCTTCTTCTTTTTTTACTTCTATTTTAACCGGAGGAACCGTTGACGGAAAAATCTGTTTTTCAAGCATTTTATCCGATATTGTTGATTCCATCTTCAACTTCATTAATTCTGAACGACGATCTACAAATTCAGATCGCAATTCTTTTACTTCATTATTCAGCTTTGCAATTTCAAAAACCTTTTGTTCGTATCGTTGTGTATTGGCAATCATCAGAATAGCAAGTAAAATGATAAAAACAATAAAACGCCAGTTCTTTACCGCGTCATCGTTTAATAAAAATCTTGCTTTTAATATGCCAAATACTCCACCTTTCATTTTCTACCTATATATATTATATCTTCTCAGCAATTCTGAGCTTTGCACTTCTTGCTCTGTTGTTGATTTTGATCTCGGCATCATCCGGAACAATCAACTTTCCTATCGTTTTAAAAGGAACAGAAAAATTTCCGAAGAAATCACGTTCCGGCTCACCTTCAAACATTCCGTTTTTAATAAATCTTTTTACCAATCTATCCTCTAACGAATGATAAGAGATAACAGAAAATCTTCCGCCCGGATTTAGAATTTCAAGAGATTGCTCGATAAATTCTTTTAAAACATCCATTTCCTGATTTACCTCGATACGAATTGCCTGATAGATCTGAGCCAATATTTTATTACGCACTCTTTCCGGTAAATATTTTGCCAGAACATCTTTTAATTCATCTGTAGTTTTTATTGGCAGATGTTCTCTTGCCTCTACAATTGTTCTTGCTAAAACCGGTGCATTCTTCAACTCCCCATAATCAAAAAAAACACGACGTAAATCCTGTTCTTCATATTCGTTAACCACACGGTAAGCATTTAAATCATTTTTCTGACTCATCCGCATATCGAGTTCGGCATCAAATCTTGTCGAGAACCCTCTTTCCGGAACATCAAACTGATGCGATGAAACACCTAAATCAGCCAAAATTCCATCAACACTTTTAACACCATGAAAACGAAGAAATCTTTTTATAAACCTAAAGTTCTCATTAATTAAGATAAACCTTTCATCTGGTAACGCATTTGCCAATGCATCTTCGTCCTGATCAAAAGCAAATAATTTTCCGTTTGGCCCTAATCGTTTCAAAATCTCTTTTGAATGACCACCGCCACCAAACGTAACATCTACATAAACGCCATCTGGTTTAATATTTAAACCATCAACTGTAGGATGAAGCAAAACCGGATTATGATATTCCATTGTCGTCGTCATTAATATTTCCCATTACTTCTTCGGCTAAATCTGCAAAATCCATATCTTCGCCGCTTATTGATTTTTCATATAAATCTTTATCCCAAATCTCCACAATATTAACCGCAGATGAAAAAACCACATCTTTAGAAATACCTGAAAAAGCTACCAAGTCCTTTGGAACCAATAACCTTCCCAATGCATCAATCTCTACTACTTTAACTCCAGCAGTAAATCTTCGAATGAAATCATTGTTCTTTTTTACAAAACGATTCAGCTTGTTGATTTTTTGCATCATCAAGTTCCATTCTTCCATTGGATATAATTCTAAACACGGCTGAAAAACAGAGCGCTTCAAAACGAATCCGTCCTGAAGAGAAGAAGCCAATTGCTTTTTCAAGGGTGCAGGCATCATTAGCCTCCCTTTAGCATCGACTTTACACTCATATGTTCCAACAATTGTGTTCAAGAAAATTACATTAATATGTTACACAGCAAAAATATAAAAAATATTACCACATTTTACCACTAAATACCACTTTGTTAATAAGTTTAACCACTTTCCTACCACCCGGCTTAATTTATGGACAATCAATACTTTAACTTATAATTAACGAATAGTCAATAACATTTCGACATCAAAAAAATAATGCATAATATTTCTTAAAAAATTAGTTATTATGCAGTTTTCTTAACATTTAGGAAACACACCAAAACACCCTATAAAAGCTGATTTTTAAACACTTACATATTCTACTAAAATTATCTAGTTAAAAAACGGTAGCAAAAATCCATTTTTATTTATTAAACCCTATATTTGTCCCAATTGAAATTGGCATTAAATTAAATGGACAAACACTACAAAAAAGAAGGCAAATACAGCTATTATGAAGCTGGAGAAGGAACTCCTATCGTTATTTTACATGGCTTAATGGGAGGCCTTAGTAACTTTGATGCTGTAGCAGAATATTTCCCAACGAAAGGATACAAAGTTGTTATCCCGGATTTGCCAATATACACCCAAAGTATTTTAAAAACCAACGTAAAAAGCTTTGCTAAATACGTGAAAGACTTTATCACTTTTAAAGGCTTTGACAAAGTTATTTTACTAGGCAACTCCCTTGGAGGACATATTGCTCTTTACCACACTAAGTTATACCCTGAAAAAGTAGCAGGATTAGTAATTACCGGAAGCTCAGGTCTTTATGAAAGCGCTATGGGAGACAGTTACCCAAAAAGAGGAGATTATGAATACATCAGAAAGAAAGCTGAAGATGTATTTTATGACCCTAAAATTGCAACTCCGGAACTTATTGACGAGGTATACGCAACGGTTAACGATCGTATCAAACTGATCAAAACCCTAACAATTGCAAAAAGCGCCATTCGTCATAATATGGCGAAAGATTTACCAAAAATGACAGTTGAAACCTGTATTATCTGGGGTAAAAACGATGCTGTAACTCCACCCAATGTGGCCGAAGAATTTGATAAATTATTGCCTAATTCAACTTTATACTGGATAGACAAATGTGGACACGCTGCTATGATGGAACATCCTCAGGAATTCAATGCAATTCTTGAAGAATGGCTCGTTAAAAAAAATTTATAGCACTAAACTTTCGACTTTAAGGAGGTCTTAAACACAAAAAACATGAAAATTAATACCGCCGAATTTATAATCAGTAATTCTGAAGTTGCAAAATGTCCACAGGATTTTTTGCCGGAATATGCTTTTATCGGAAGATCAAATGTAGGCAAGTCCTCTTTGATCAATATGCTTACCAATCATAAAAATTTAGCTAAAACTTCAGGAAGACCTGGAAAGACACAGTTAATTAATCACTTTAAGATTAACAACAATTGGTTTTTGGTCGATTTACCTGGTTACGGATACGCTAAAGTATCTAAAAAAACGAAATCTGTTTTTCAGCAATTCATTACAGATTACTTTGAAACCAGAGAACAACTAGTTTGCGCTTTTGTTTTGATTGATATTCGTCATGAAGCACAATCCATAGACATTGAATTTATGTCATATATGGGAGAAAGCGAAATTCCGTTTTGCATCATTTTTACCAAAGCAGACAAAATCAGCAAGACAAAAATCGACTCGCATATTGCAGCATACAAAAAACAGATGTTTGCCAATAACTGGGAAGAAATGCCTCATTATTTCGTGACTTCTGCTACAGAACAAACAGGAAAAGACGAAGTTTTAAACTATATTGACGAAGTTAATCAGGAGGTTTTTAAAAATAACTCGCAATTTTAAATTCCAATAAAAAAATTCCAATTTTCAATTTCTGAGGTTTATCAGAATGTGAAAAATAAAAAAAATCCCAAATTCCAAGTTTTAATTGGAATTTGGGATTTTTTATTTTATTAGAATTTCTTTCCTGTGTTGGAATTTAAAATTTCAAAAATTGGAATTTAACTATTTCGTTAGTTCCAGTTTTTCCGCAAAATAATCACAGAAATCTTTCATTGTATCTGACATTTTTTCGTCATCTGTTGCACGTTTAAAAGTATCCGACATTGCTACGAGTGTCTGATGAAAGAAAATCTTCATTTCATCAACCGGCATATCTTTTGTCCACAAATCAATACGCATCGTTTCTTTGGCTTTACTATCCCAAATAGACAACATAATTGCTTTTGCTTCTTCAGCCTGAACACCACCGTCTTGTGCGCTCCAAGTTAATTTTTCCGGCACACGGTTTTCATCTAATTCTATATTGAATCTAATTTCTGAGTTTATTGTATCTGACATTACTTCTTAGGTTTATATTTTGATTTTTCAAAAATTTCTTTTGCATTTACTTTTAATAATTCCGGCAAGGTTACATTAGTATTATTCTTCATGTATGATCGCACCATTTGCCATCCCAGCCACGCACCAATTCGTCCGGGTGATTCATTGTCGATTTCTAAATAGAACTTAGAAAACGGAGCAGGTGCAATAAATCGTGTTGTTAGTTTTGGATCATCGCTGTACAACATTTCATTTTCGATAAAAAAGCGCCACATATATGCTTCATTTTCCTGACACCATTTTATTTGTTCTGCTGTATAACCCATTTTTTCAGCATCTGTATATTCAGGCAGAAGCAGATCTTTTGCGTACAGCTGTTTTCCTTCAAAAATCATTTGCGAAACCAGGTTTTTATCCTGAAAAGCGGGAATATTTCTGTAAGCAAAACTAGAAACTACATCTGGCATAATTTGTTTCTCTTCGAAATTCTGCTTAATATAATTTGGGAATTCATAAAACTTATGTTCTTTTCCCAAATACAATTCCAAAGCTACAATTACCAGACTATCTGCATAAATGGCTTTAGCATTATAATCCATTTCTCCAATTACCGTAATTACTTTAGGAGTTTTTGTTTTTGGGAAATAATATTTTACGTGCTGGAACAACTTATTAAACTCCTCTCGCACAGGTTCAAAATTGGAATATTTTTTCTGTACTTCTGCATATACTTCTTTCCAAAGCGGATCCTGCATTTTTTTTAACCATATATCATCTTCGATGCCTGCCGGAAAAAAGAACGGATATTGTTTTTTTACTTTAGCTAAATCTTCTGGTTTAGTTTCAAAAAATACTTTATCAAAACGCTCTACTTTAATATCAACCGGTATTTCTTCGACTTCTTTTTCTACTTTAGTTTTTTGCTCACAGGACAAAAAAAACAAGCACAGAACCATTGCAAAGCGATAAATTTTCATTTTATTTTAATTAGATTTGTGTTGCTGGATTTTAAGTAAATCTATACTTAAAAAATATTCTGCAAATATACATCGCTACATCTTAAAACCTGAACTATTATGGCTAAAAAAAGTACCATCCAGACAGAAAAAGTAAATACCCACATTGTAGAGTGGTTAAAAAATTATGCTAACAATGCAAAAGTAAACGGTTTTGTAATTGGAATTTCAGGTGGAGTTGACTCTGCTGTTACTTCTACACTATGCGCTCAGACAGGTTTAAAAGTTTTATGTGTCGAAATGCCAATTCATCAGGCTCCAAATCAAGTTTCAAGAGGAAGAGAACATATTGATCAATTAAAAAAACGTTTTCCGAATGTTTCTGATGTAGAAACTGACCTTACAGCTACTTTTGAAGCTTTTAAAACTGCGGTACCAAAAACAGATAACGAAGCCAAAGTGAGCTTATCATTAGCCAATACACGTGCTCGTTTACGAATGACATCTTTATATTATTTAGCGGGACTTAATGGTTTGCTAGTTGCAGGTACCGGAAACAAGGTAGAAGATTTTGGCGTAGGATTTTATACTAAATATGGTGATGGCGGAGTCGATTTAAGTCCAATTGCTGACTTAATGAAATCGGATGTTTATGCTCTTGGAGCATTTTTAACAATTCCTGAATCAATTTTAACAGCTGCGCCTACCGATGGATTATTTGGAGACAATCGCACGGATGAAGATCAATTAGGAGCAAGTTATGACGAACTTGAATGGGCAATGTTGGCCGCGGAGTCAGGAAAAACGCCAGCTGACTTCACTGGGAGAGAAAAATCTGTCTTTGAAATTTATAAACGTTTAAACACCAGCAACAAGCATAAAATGGACGCAATTCCGGTTTGTATAATACCAAAAACGTTAAAATAAAACATTTTAACATTTGTCTGCAATTAATTACAGAATTTATTTATTAATTTTACAGTTCCAAAAACATGAACAATTCTAAAAAAGGTAAAAATTATGATTAAAGTATGTCTTGCAGACAATCATCCTGTGACTCACTTTGGCGTTAAGTCTTATTTTAAAGACCACGATCAAATTTCAATTGTTGCCAACGTAGGCAATTTTTCAATGGTTAGAGATATCCTTCAGACAAAGGAAATTGACATCCTAATTCTCGATCTAGAGCTGGAAGGGCTTTCGAGTATCTTCGAAGTGAAGTCGATTTTGAAAAATTTCCCAAAAACAAAAATTGTAATTTTTAGTGACCTCGCTGAACAAATGTACGCTCCAAATGCAATTAAAGCAGGAGTTTCCGGGTATGTGCACAAAACAGAAAAACTTGAAACTTTAGGTCTTTCTATCATTAAAGTACATGAAGGTAAAATTATCATCAACGAAACTGTACGTAAAAACATGGCTCTTATTGCTAAACAAAGCAAAAGTGAGCGTTTGTACAGAAAACTTTCGAATCGTGAGATCGAAGTATTACGTTACTTAAGTGATGGTAAGAAAAACAATGAAATCTCTAAAATCTTAAATCTGAACGAGAAAACGATCAGTACTTACAAACTAAGATTATTGACTAAATTAAACGTTACTAATTTAGTTGACTTAGTAAATAAGGCTAAGACTTTAGAAATTATTTAAATTAATGGTATCGCGACATTACTCGTCCTAGTTTTTTTGAAAACGAATTAACTAATTTCGAGTAATCAACAACCATAGACAAAAGCTCTGTATTATCTGTACTATCAGGTTTTATAGAGCTTTTTAATTCCTGGATGATTTTATCAACCAAAAACCAACGCATAGACATAATAGTTTCAGTAACATATTGTGCAATCGTTTCGTGCTTCATTTTCGAAAAGATATTCTGACCTTCCCAATCATGCAGTGTCACTCTTTCATCTTCCATTAAAATATCCGTTACTTCCTGAGCAAAATCAGGCTGTAAACGCATTAAATATTGTTCGAGACTAAATTTTTCATTCTGGTTAAAAAATCCAATTAAATCTGTAAAGATATCACGAAACAAATTATTAGACAGTTCAACCTCATCTTCCTGCAAACTCAAATAAATACGCTCATAAACTTTGTACTGTCTCTTTTCAGAAACCATTACAACTTCGCCTTCGTCATTATTTTTTAAAAGTACGTCTTCAAATTCTTCTGTTTTATCTCCGTAAAGCAATAAAATCTCAATTACTTTTCGCTCCAGGCGGTATAAAATATCAACTTTTTCTGTTGGCTCTGCTGCAAATCCCGGTTCACCCGGATAATAATCCTCTGGTGGCCCATTTCTTGGATCTTCCGGATCTCCTCCTGAATAACCTGTGTTTTGCGGGCTTTGATTTCTAAAAACTTCAAAAGGTTTCTGTTCCTGTTTTTGTTTTTTATTAACATCAGCAAGATCTTTTTGAATAAGCTGAGCCAAAGTACTCACAAGTACCTGCTCAGAAATATCCATAATTCTGGCACATTCCTGTGTATAAATTTCACGCTGAATACGATCGGGAATTTTCGAGATACTAACGACCATATCACGAATCAAATCGGCTTTTTTTATAGGATCGTTTTTAGCCTCTTTCATTAAAAGTGACGCCTTAAACTGTATAAAATCTTTACTGTTTTCATCTAAATAGGCAACTAGATCATCGTGAAACGTTTTTCGTGCAAAACTGTCCGGATCTTCTCCGTCAGGAAAAGCACAAACTCTCACGTTCATTCCTTCTTCCAGAATCAAATCGATTCCTCGAACAGAAGCACGTAATCCTGCAGCATCTCCATCAAAAAGAACTGTAATATTTCTTGTAAGACGATTTATTAAACGAATCTGATCCGGCGTTAAAGCTGTTCCTGATGAAGCTACAACATTTTCTATTCCGGCCTGATTGAATTGAATTACGTCTGTATAACCTTCTACCAGATAACAATTATTTTGCTTGGCGATCGATTGTTTGGCCTGAAAAATACCATAAAGTACTTTACTTTTATGGTAAATATCACTTTCCGGCGAGTTTAAGTACTTCGCCGCTTTTTTATCATTTGTTAAAATACGTCCTCCAAAACCTAAAACACGTCCGGACATACTTTCTATCGGGAACATAACACGACCTTTAAAACGGTCAAAAGGGCGATCTTCTCTAGGAATTGTCAAACCGGTACTTTCCAGAAATTCGAGCTTATAACCTTTACCTAAAGCTTCTTTTGTCAAAGCATCCCAGGTTTCCGGCGAATATCCTAAACTAAATTTTTTGATGGTTTCATTAGTAAAACCTCTTTCCTTAAAATATGAAAGTCCAATTGCTTTTCCTTCTTCTGAATTTAAAAGGGTTTTATGAAAATAATCCTTTGCAAATTCTGAAACCAGGTACATACTTTCACGAACATCCGTCATGGCTTTTTCAGCATCGGTTTGTTCTGTCTCTTCGATCTCGATATTGTATTTTTTGGCTAAATACCGAATGGCTTCAGGATAGGTAAACTGCGAATGTTCCATCAGGAATTTAACAGAGTTCCCTCCTTTTCCTGTACTAAAATCTTTCCAGATTCCTTTGGCAGGTGACACCATAAACGACGGAGAGCGTTCATCTGAGAACGGACTCAGTCCTTTGAAGTTACTCCCTGCACGTTTTAAATTAACATAATCACCGATAACCTCCTCTACACGAGCAGTTTCAAAAACAGAATCAATAGTAGCTTGTGAAATCAAAACGTAAAATATTTAAAAAATTTGAAGTCTGTAAAAGTACATAAATCAATCTTGAAATTTGGAGATTTCAAATAAAAAAAAGCGCTTCTTTCGAAGCACTTCTTTCACTAACTAATTAACTTTATTCTTAATTTAAATCAAGCCTCAATCCTAAAGAAATATTATTTTCTTTTACAGGATTATCCTTAAACAATGGGTTTAGATCATATTTTGCATACAAACTCAAAGCTTTGTAACCTACGTAAGAACTTAATCCGTAAATAAAATTTTTTACATTGTAATCTCCTTTTATTGTTGTTTTATAATCTAGATCGTCCTGATCAAATTTTAAGATTTGTTTTGATTTTACATTGATTCCTGCATAACCACCAATCCCGAAACGGAAACTTTTATGTGTTCTAAAATAAGTCTTTCCGTTACTGACCTGTGGCTTAGAAAAATCAAACTCTAAATGTAACGGCAACACGACATAAACATTTCTAAAACGTGATTCGTCAAGATTAATCGCATTTGTTTGCAAAACTGTCTGATCACCGTTTACTACAAAACTTCTGTTATCTGTTGGGCGAATATTATTATACATCAATGATAGCCCGTATTTAGCATGCAATAAATTATCATTTTTCATTAATCTGGAGTTATAGGTAAAACCCCATTCGTAGAAATGCGAACCGATAAAACTGTAATTAGCATCCTGAAGTTTTCCATCTACCATCATGTTGTTTAAACCCATTGCAAATACAAATTGCGAAGTGGTTCTTTTTTCTCCATGAATTGAATCCTTATCTCTTTTGGGATCCCAGCGAATAACATAAATATGAGATGAATCCTGCTCTTTTATTTTTCCATCGACTTTTTGCTGCACTAAGTCATTAAGTTCATTTTGAGCTGCAGTTACTTTTTCCTCAATGATTATTGCTCTGGCTTCTGCTAATTCTTTTTTGCGTTTATCTGCTTGTTCCTGCGTAATTTTCCCTTCAGACAATTGAACGTTTACAGTTTCTACTTCTTCTTTCAAAGCTGCCTTTTCTTCTTTTGTAACCTTTTCTATTTTATTGGCAATTTTCTTTGCTTTTGATTCAAAGGTTTCCTGACCCAGAACCTTACTAACAAATAAGAAGACGAGGATAACAAGGTAAAGTGTAAAATTTTTCATGATTGATTTTTTTTTAAATTGATTGATGATTGATGATTGATGATGATTATTTAATTATTAAATGCAAATTCTATATTCTATATTCATCGTGTTAAAACCCGACGCTACAATATGAATCGTTCCTCCGGAACTAAAATCTATATTCTTATTTCTTTCTTCTATTCTCTCTACTCCTGTTGATTTCGATTTGCCAAAGCCACTTTTACGGTTTGATAATTCTTATTTACTTTAGTAATCACTTTTTCCCTAAACGAAAGTTCTAATTCTCCATCGACCTGATTGAGGAGATCATTTGGATTGATCCTGATTTTTGATTTTGGCTTAACTGAATTTTCAGCTACTACAGTTTTTTCTGCCGTTTCTAATAATTGCTCTGCTGTTTCTTTTTTAGAAGTTTCAGCAACTGAAGTTTTACTATTGATTGTTTGTTTTTCCTGATTGTTTTTGATGATGATTGAAGACTCCGCTATTTGATTTGATTCATTTTTTATGGTTTTATTTAGTTTTACATTACGATTCTTTTCTTCTTTTGCTGGATTGGATATTGGCGCTTTTTCTGAAATTGCAACTTCTGTTTTATCAGAATCTATTACATCTAAAACTGGTTTTGCAACAGTATCTTTTTTTACTTGCTGTTCAATTACAATATTATTTTTTGGTGTTTCAACGATACTTTTCTTCTGATTAAAAAAGAATGTGCCAACTAATAGAAACCCAACGATACTTGCTGCGACATATAGCCATCTTTTTTTCGAAGCTTGTAGTGAGCGAAGTCGAACTATAGACTTTGTTTTTTCTTCAGCAACGCTTAGCATTGCGTCTAATCGATCCCAGGCCTTATCACTTGGCTCGATAGTACGTTGATTTAGTTTTTCACGGAAATCCTTTTCAAAATTATTCGGTTCCATATTCTTGTTTTTTTAATGTATTAATCTGTGTTTGCAGCATTTTTCTTGCGTGCGATAATTGCGACTTCGATGTTCCCTCATTGATTCCTAACATCTTTGCAATCTCATTGTGTTTGTATCCTTCTATAGCATATAAATTGAAAACCATTTTATAACCGTCCGGCAAGGCATCTATTAAAAACTGAATTTGATCTATCGAAAACTGATTGTCAATTGCATTAAAGCTTTCTTCGATATAAATTTCATCTTCGGTAAATATTATTTTTTTCTGAACTCTTAAATACGAAATACACTCGTTCACCATAATTCTTCGAATCCAGCCTTCGAAACTTCCTTTGTGTTCAAATTTATTTAAGTTGGTAAACACTTTCATAAAAGCCGTAATCATTACATCTTCTGCCAATTGAATGTCTTTTATATACTGTCGACAAACACTAAGCATTTTCGAAGAAAACCGACTGTATATCTGCTGTTGTGCTTGTCGATTATTGTCGACAGCCAACTTAATAATTTCGGTTTCTTCTTGATGTAAACGGATAATTTTCATTAATAAGCCTTTGGTTTTTGGTTTAGTAACAGTCTTCTATTAGCATAGACGAGTGAAGTTATAAAATGGTTGCACGGACAGGAAAAAAAAATCAATAAAAAAATACACATTCTAAAACAACAGGAATAAAAAGCTGATTTACAACAAACTGAAACCGATTATTAAATTAAAAAAAAATCTAATTATCTTTTTTTTTAGCAAGATAATCTAAACAGGCCCAATCGAAAACAAAAAAACCTGCACTATTTTAAATACTGCAAGGTTTTCTTTGATAATGATATTTTAAAAATAACTGGTGACTGGCACATTTTACCAACCGCCGCCACCGCCGCCTCCACCTCCGCCTCCGGAGCTTCCCCCACCTGAACTTCCGCTACTCCAGCTTCCACTGCTTCCGCTGGAACTACTGGATGAAGAACGTGATGATGCAGGAGGATTAGGGTTAACTGCCGCGCTGTTGACAGAATTTCCAAAACCGGACAAGAACATTGCTGGCTGTCTATAGAATGTATCATCGCCCTGATACCAAGCAGGATCGTATTTGGCCAATTCTAAAACTTCTTCAAATTGTTTTCCCCACTCTATCTCGACTCCCAATGCAATCGCATACGGAAATAATTTCTCGAATAATTGAGGTGTCAGTTCAGGAGGATTTAACATGTTCATTCGGTCTTTTTCTGCCGTTTGCAGATAGAGCTTAAATCCTTCCAATCTATGTAATGCCTCTGCGCCTTTTTCTGTATACTTTCCTAAAGTTTTTACATAAATTATATACATAAGAAAAACAACTCCAATAGCAATCATATGTACCGCGCTTAAAAAAGAAATCGAAGCAAAAAAGATAAATAATACCGCAGGTAAAATAAAGAAAGCCAAAATACCTCTCAAAACAAGCTGGCCAACGCCTATGTCTTTTTTTGTAAACCAATAAGTTAATCCCGAAACTGCAACGATCAATCCTGCATAAAATGGATAATTATAATATCCATTATTGTTAGAAAGCAACTGATAAGTAAGTCCTGCAATCAAAAAAACAGCAAAACCAATCCATTTTTTTCGGGTATTATTTTGATAATAGTCTTCTAAATTTATTTGTTTGTTTATTGTTTTAAGCCATTTAGAATATGCTTTTTCGAAAATCTTATAATTAGAGTCGGTTACTTTTATTTTATCTTTTTTTGTAAAACCGCTTATTATATCTGATTCTTCTATACTCAGAGCACTTGATTGCCTGTTTAAAACTTCTATCTCATAGGTATGTTTGTTTGTAAAAATACCATTTTCTGTGGTTGACAAAATTCTAATCGCACCTTTTACTGAAGCATTTATAAATGATGCCATATAGGTTTTATCAAGTATTTTTCTGTGATATACATATCCTATAATCGCAGGAGACCAATCAAAAGGCGGCATAAATTCAGGCATCACTGCTTTTTTAGCGGGATCTTTGCCGTATTTCTTCCAACTAAAAAAGAAGAAAAGTGCCATTCCTATTCCGTAAATACCGGTCCACAAATTTGTTTTTATTTGTTTATAAAAAGAAGCTGATTCCTGAAGAAAAGTAGGCGGATCAACAATTCCTTTAGCAAACGATGCCGCAACTGTCAATCCTTCATTTGCACTAAGCTGTACAGTTCCAAAACTGGCAACAGTATGATCATCATTTAAGGAACTAATGCAATTTGATTCTGTCGATCCTGACAATCCCGTATAACAATGGAAATTCTCGAATTTATTATTTTCTGATGGAAGTGAAATCTCGCAAGTTGCTTTATCGATCGGCAAATTCCAGCCATTTCCTGTTACATTCCAATACAACTCATCATATTGATCGAAATATCCAATCTGAAATGGAGCGGTATAACTAATTTCATAATCATATATACCACTTTGTAATTCAAGATCTTTGTTTCCTATATAAATTTTCCAGTCGCCTGATTCTTCTTTTGTAAAATACGACTCAGTCTTTCCATCTTTTTTTACGGAATTTATAGTGTATTGCACATCAATCTCATGACCATCTTTATCTTTTCTGGTCAATGGTAAAATTCTTAAAAGTCCGTGTCTAAAAATAATGCCTTCGGCATATATAGAGATTTTTTCGACAACATTAATATGACCTGATTTTTCGATTTTAATTTTAACATCAAAATTCAAAATTCTTTCCTGGGCTTGGGCCTGATAGAAGAATATAGAAAATAAAACGAAGAATATTTTTCTTAACAACATATTACAATACAATTTAAAACTGAACTTTTGGGGTTTCTCTCTGTTTTTCATCTTCTAATTCAAGGAAGTTTTTCTTAGGAAAACCAAAAGAATTAGCAACAATATTACCGGGAAATGATTCTACCGCAATATTATAATCTCTAACTGTTGCATTATAATATCGTTTTGATCTTTCTACTTCAGTTTCTATTTCGCTTAGTTCTTCCTGCAAACTCAGAAAATTTGTATTGGCTTTTAGATCAGGATAATTTTCTGCCAATGCAAAAATAGTTCCCACGGCATTCCCTAATTTTTTGTCTAATTGTAATTTTTCATCTTCACTGCCAGCATTCAAAGCCTGATTACGAAGATTTACAATATTAGCAAGTGTTTCTTTTTCGTGCGTTAAGTATCCTTTTACGGTTTCGACAAGATTAGGAATTAAATCAAATCGTTTTTTTAGAATAACATCTATTCCGCTTAATGCTTCTTCGAGCATATTGCGTTTAGAAACAAAACTATTATAGAGCACTATCAGGTAAATACCTATAATGACAACAATTGAAAGTATTACGAGTAAAATAATCATATTTCATTATTAAATTAGAATCGAATTTAACAATAAAAATATTAAAAATTGATTGTGGAATTATTTTTTTCTTTCTATAACGTAGTTGACCATCAAAATAAGGGCATCTTTAAATTCAGAATCAGGAAAATTCCTTAATAAAGAAAGCGCTTCTTGTTGAAATTCAACCATTTTGTTTTCGGCGTAAGTCAGACCATTATTATTTTTTACAAAAGCAATTACTTCTTTGACACGTTTTTTGTCTTTATTGTGGTTCTTTATGGAGTTTATCAACCACTTTTTTTCTTGTGGAGTACAAGTATTTAAGACATGAATCAAAGGCAGCGTCATTTTTTGCTCCTTAATATCTATTCCGGTTGGTTTGCCTATAGCTTCTTCGCTATAATCGAATAAGTCATCTTTGATTTGAAAAGCCATTCCGATAAGTTCACCAAACATTCTCATGTTTTCTACCTGAATATCATCTTCGATTACTGATTTTGCTCCAAGAGCACAACAAGCTGCAATAAGTGTAGCTGTTTTTTTTCGGATAATTTCATAATAAACATCCTCGGTAATATCTAGTCTTCGGGCTTTTTCTATTTGAAGTAATTCTCCTTCACTCATTTCGCGAACAGCAACTGAGATAATTCGGAGCAAATCGAAGTCACCATTATCTATAGAAAGCAATAATCCTTTAGACAATAAATAATCTCCCACTAAAACGGCAATTTTATTTTTCCAAAGCGCATTAATAGAGAAAAAACCGCGACGGCGATTACTGTCATCTACAACATCATCATGTACTAAAGTTGCTGTATGAATAAGCTCAATTACGGATGCTCCTCTATATGTTCTCTCATTTACAATACCTCCGGAAACCATTTTTGCTGTCAAAAAAACAAACATAGGACGCATTTGTTTTCCTTTTCGGTTTACGATATAATAAGTGATACGGTTCAGTAAAGCCACCTTAGAAGTCATCGATTCATGGAACTTTTTTTCAAAAAGTTCCATCTCGTGAAAGATAGGCTGTTTTATTTGAGAGGTAATATTCATTTCGATCCCAAATATACTATTTTAAATAAAAAAACGTTGTGTATTTTAAGTTAGTATAACAATAATTTAGTACTAATTAAAAAAAACTCTACCAGGATCATTTTTTTTAAAGCCTAATTTGAATTCATTATTTAAAAAGTAAAACCACGTAAACAATTTACTATGAAAACAAAATTTTTATTTATTGGACCATTAGCCGCTTTATCCTTTTTTATTAGCTGTAACTCTGATGAGAAAACAAACGAGGTAAAAACTACGGCAATCTCGAACGACGAAATTGTTGCTACTTCTAAAATTGATGCCTCGATTGAAGATATAACCAATATTGCCGACGATCAATTTAATGTTCAACAAAACAGCACTGCTAAATCTGGCGGAACTATAAAAAGTTTTCTTCCGGCTTGTGCCAAAATTACAACGGTCCTAACAAATAATACATGGACAAAAACTGTTGATTTTGGCGCTGAAGGCTGCACGCTTGACAATGGAAACATCATTAAAGGAAAAATGATTCTTTCATTTGCAAATGATCTCTCTGCTTCCAGCCAGACTATCAGCTATACTTTTGAAGGATTTTATCATAATGGCAAAAAACTTCAGGGAAATAAAAGTATTGTTCTAACTATAAAAACAACTAATCTATTTGCAACGGCACATCCGGTTTCGGCTGCAACTATAGATATGACTATTACTTTTGATGACGGAAAAGTGTACACCAGAAAAGGTGCTTTGGTAAAAGAGACGGTTGCCGGCTACGATACCTGGCTTAATTGGGAAGACAACGCTTATTTAGTTACCGGAACCGGATCGACTACTTTCCCAAACGGAGATGTTCTTTCAACTGAAATTACAACACCACTGGAATTTGAAGCCTCCTGCAAAAAACCATTTGCTGTAAAAGGAGTCGTTTCTGTAACTAAAAATGGAGCTACTGCTGTTATTGATTACGGAGATGGCAATTGTGATACGCTTGCAAAAATAACAAAGGATGGGACAACTACAGAAATTGACCTGAAAAAATAAATATCCTTTTTGCCCAAAAAAAAGCATTAAAAGCAAGAACCAGTCTCGTTTTTAATGCTTTTTTGTTGATCTCTAAATACTAATTTATCCTTCTTTATTCGCTAATTGCCCGCAAGCAGCATCAATATCTTTACCTCGGCTACGGCGTACTTTAACTACTACTCCAATGTTTTCCAATGCTTTTATATAAGCCATAATAGACTCTTCTGAAGCTTGCTGGAATTCTCCGTCATCAATTGGGTTATATTCAATTAAATTTACTTTGCATGGTACATATTTACAGAATTTAACCAAAGCGTCTATTGAAGCCTTATCGTCGTTGATTCCTTTCCAGACTACATATTCGTATGAAATTTTATTCTTCGTTTTTCTGTACCAATATTCTAATGACTCTCTTAAATCTGCCAACGGAAAGTTTTTACTAAAAGGCATGATACGCGCACGGATTTCATCTATAGCTGAATGTAAAGAAACTGCCAATTTGAATTTGACATCATCATCGGCCATTTTTTTAATCATTTTAGGTATTCCTGAAGTCGATACCATAATACGTTTTGGCGACATCCCCAAACCTTCAGGCGATGTAATCATATCAATGGCTTTAATTACATTGTTATAATTCATCAAAGGCTCTCCCATTCCCATAAAAACAATGTTCGAAAGCGGATGATTGTGGTACAAGCGACTTTCTTTGTCGATTGCAATAACCTGATCGTAGATTTCTCCCGGTTCCAGATTTCGCATTCTTTTTAAACGTGAGGTAGCACAAAAATTACAATCTAAACTACAACCTACCTGACTTGAAACGCAAGCTGTTGTTCTGGTATCTGTGGGAATCAAAACAGATTCTACCACTAAACCATCGTGCAGCCTAACTGCGTTTTTTACTGTACCATCACTGCTGCGTTGCATTGTATCAACCTTTATATGATTGATTACAAAATTATCTTCGAGCATAGAACGAGTTGATTTGGCAACATTTGTCATATCCTCAAAACTATGTGCTCCCTTGCTCCATAACCATTCATAGACTTGATTGCCACGAAAAGCTTTGTCATTATTTTCGACAAAAAAATCGCGTAACTGATCTTTTGATAAGGCTCGTATGTCTTTTTTCTCAATTTGCATAGTGCAAAGTTAATCACTTTTGTCATTTTTTTTGACTTTTAGATGCTTTCTTAATCAAACCAATAAAATTTTGAAAGACTAATTAATTTTTTAAATGCGAATTGAATCTTAAAAAATGATCCAAAAATGCTTCTCTGCACCAAAAACAAAAAACAAGGCAGTTAATTATTAAACAAAAGAAGAATTAACTATCAAAACAGACATTTAAAGTAATACATTTACCACAAAATTATCCAACCACAAATTACTCCTCATTTTTGTATAAAAATCATCAACATGATTTTTATCATTCCATTTTCAATGTTTGCACAATAAATTTGATCTCAGAAATCAAATTCAAATTATGATTCTATAAAAACTATTGAATTATAAACTTCTTCATTCATCTGATTAACCTATTACAATATCAAAATGAGAGCAATTAAATCAATTTTATTGACGGTGATTTTTACAACATTTTCACTACACACACAAGCACAAAGAAATTATACTGTAGCAAAATCAACTTTTGAAGTTTCGGGAACTTCAAACATACACGACTGGGTAATGAAATCTACAGAAGGTAGCGGAACAGCAAACCTGACAGCTAATGATTCTAAACTAATTAATATAAACGGTCTGACTATTACGCTATTAGTAGAAAGCATAAAAAGCAGCAAAACAAGTATGGATGATGTAGCCTATGTTACAATGGAAACTAAAACATACAAAAATATCAAGTACGTTTTAAAATCTGCTTCTAAATTAAATGAAACAACCTGGAACCTAACAGGAACTTATACTATTGCAGGAACAAGCAAAGAATACAAAACTCAGGTTAATGTAATTGCCAGTAATGGAAATTTTATCCTTAAAGGATCTAACCAAATAACTTTTGCTGATTTTGGAATGTCTACTCCAACAGCAGCTCTTGGAGTTGTCAGAGCCGGAAAAGAACTAACTGTAATTTTCAACATTACTTTAAATGATCCTGCCAAAAATGATAATAATTTAGTTATTAAATAGTATTTAAATACTTCAATCATTTATTCTAAATATTGAACTTAATCCCCTCATAAAAACAGAAAACTACTATATCTTATTTATAGTAAAAGCTACACAAGGAACAGGTATTTTATTAAAAGCAGAAAAATTATAGCAATAATTTTTCTGCTTTTTTTTTGACTAAAAAGTTCCGAAAATCTGTAATTATTCAAAAATGATTCTACTCTGTTTAAAACTATTCTAAGTTTTTAACCTTTTTAAGCAGTTTATCAAAAATGCAAACGATGTAGTTAGATAATACAATTTTAATAAAAATTTAACAATGACTTATATCATAATATTCTCTTAATGATCCCTCTAAATTTGATACAAGTTAATAAGGTAAACAATTAGTACTAACTTAAAATTGACTTAAGATTTTATAATTTTTTTTAAACAAACATGACAAAAAACAACAGCATTATGAAAACGACAAGAATAAAACTATTGGCATTAGTGGTTTCTTTTTTAGGAATAACTTCAATTGCAACTGCACAAAGAAATTACACATTAGATAGTAAATCTACATTTTCAGTTTCAGGTACATCAACATTACATGATTGGGAAATGAAATCAAGTTCAGCAACAGGAACTGCAAACCTGACAATCACAAACTTTAAACTAACTGAGATAGAATCGCTATCTATAACTCTTTTAGCAGAAAGTATTAAAAGCGAGAAAAAAAGCATGGACAAAGTAGCGTATGAAACTTTAAAAACCGACAAGAATAAAAGCATTAAATATGTTCTTAAATCTGCCGAAAAAGTAAACGAAACTACTTGGGAACTAACCGGGACTTATACAATTGCCGGAGTCAGCAAAGTACTTAAAACGACTGTAAAAACAACTGTAACAAAAGAAGGTCTGAACATACAGGGAACAAACAAAATCACTTTTACTGATTTTGGGATGAAATCTCCAACCGCAATGTTAGGCACCATCAAAACAGGTCAGGATTTGACTTTAAAATTTAATTTAAACTTTAATATATAATTATCATGAAAAAAATCTATCTACTATTTATAGCATTAGCAAGCACGTTTGCGGCAAATGCACAGCTTAGCTTTGGACATATTCAGAACCAGGTTCCTCGCGATCAAAGAGCTATCAATGTATTCGACGTTAGAAAAGATACAACTGCATATAAAGGTATTAGTGTTGACATAGGTGGTGCATTTGCATTACAATTTCAAGCTATAAATTCGTTCAATCACCAAGGAGATTTTACGGGAACACCAAATGCCGGATACAGATTAAACAATCTGACTAACGATTTTAATTTACCTAATGCTAATATGACAATAGGTGCACAATTAGCAGATGGGGTACGTGTAAATCTAGACCTTTATCTTGCTTCGAGACACCACCATGAGACTTGGGTACAAGGTGGATACTTACAAATTGATAAGTTAGATTTCATTAAAAAAGGTCTTCTTGAAGATGTTATGAAATATACTACCATCAAGATAGGTCAAATGGAAAACAATTATGGTGATGCGCACTTTAGAAGAAGTAATAACGCTTATACTATCACAAACCCTTTTATTGGCAATAATATCATGGATGCTTTTACTACTGAAATGGGAGCTGAAATTTACTATAACAGAAGCGGTTTTGTAAGTATGATTGGAGTAACAAACTCTAAATTAAATCAAAACGTACAAGAAATTATTCCTGGACCTACTACTGCAATTACTCCAGATCAAAATACGACTGTCAGCCCTACGATTTTGGCTAAACTAGGTTGGGACAAACAAGTTGATACTGATTTAAGAATCAGACTTACCGGATCTTATTATCATACAGCAAACTCAAGCGGAAACTTATATTCTTCAGACAGAGCAGGAAGCCGTTTTTATAGTGTTATGACTCACGCCGGTACAATTGGTTACCCAGCTAGTAATATTTTAGATTCTGAAAGTAATAAAGATACCGGGAGATTTAATCCGGGATTTGGCAACTGGGCTACATCATATATGATCAACCCGTTTGTAAAATATAAAGGTTTTGAATTCTTTGGTACTCTTGAATTTGCTTCAGGAGGTGATTATAAAGGAACAGATGATACACGTAATGTCAACCAATATGTTGGAGATTTAGTATACCGTTTTGGAAGCCACGAAAATTTATATGTTGGTGCTAAATACAACTTAGTAGATGGTAAATTAAGAAATAGTGATGCTGAGGCTGTTCAGGTAAACAGATTTGAAGCTGCAGCAGGTTGGTTTATGACTAAAAATATTTTGGCAAAACTTTCATACGTACAACAGAATTACAAAAACTACCAACAGTTTGGAAACGTAGGCGGAGTTTCAATGCCAAATGATTTTTACGGAGGAAAATTTGAAGGACTAATGTTTGAAGCGACAATTTCATTCTAAAAAAGATGAACACAAGATTTTCAATCTTAATTATGGGTTTAGCAGTTTTATTTTTTTTCGGAAGTGCTAAACCCACTTTTTCAGCAGAAGATACAATCTTGGTAATAAATAAAGTTAAAATAGAAATTACCGGAGTATCTACAGTAGGCAAATACAATTGTTCGAATACATTTTTGAAGAGAGATACCCTTTTTTTGAATTCAAACAAAAAAAATATCTTTAATACTGAAATCAAAATGTCTCAATTTGATTGTGGAAACAAAATCATGACTAAAGATTTACAGGGAACTGTAAAAATTAAACAATTCCCTAACAGTACTGTAACGATCACAGATGTAAAACCATTTGGTAAAAATTACAAATGTAACCTTACCTTTTTAATCACTAATAAAACACTTAAATACAAAGATTTCATATTATACGGCTCTGATAATAATATTCATGGATCACTTGATTTAAATTTTTCTGATATTGAGTTACAAGCGCCCGTTAAAATGGCCGGCTTAATAAAAGTCAGAGATGAAATCGTAATTAATTTTAGTTTATATAAAAACTAAAGGATTACAAATCTTCTGTTTTTTTTTAAAATATTTTCATGTTTTTTTTATTTAATACCCTGAAAAGGTACCTCAGTTTGAGGTACCTTTTTGATTTAGAAAAAAAACGAAACTATAATTTTATGTTTATAAAAACTTGGCACGAGAATTGCCTAGCTCTTAAAAGAAAAATAATCTTACAAAGAGCTCAATCATTTTTAAATATGTATCTTTATTTTTCAGCTTTATAACCTTTTAATTTTAATAACCTTAAAAAAATCAATTATCATGAAAAAACAAATTCTAAGCTTAGCTGTTATCGCTTTATTGGCATTCGCTGTTCAATCTTGTAAAAAAGAAGAACCAAAATTAACAGAAGAAGAATTAACTCTTGGAAACAAAGTTGATACTTTGGCAACAGACGTTAAAGAAATCAAGGACAGCGCGGTAACCAAAACTGAAGGTGCTGCACAAGACGTTAAGGATGCTACTAAAAAAGCAGCCGATGATGTTGAAAACGCTGCTAAAAAAACGGCTACTGACGTAAAAGACGCTACAAAAAAAGGCGCTGAGAAAGTAGAAAATGCTGCTAAAGTTGCTAAAGACGGAACAGTAAAAACTGCTAAAGAAGTTAATGAAGCTTTGAAAAAGTAATTTCTCTTAAAATTCAAAATTGAACCACTCGTTACAACGGGTGGTTTTTTTTTATGCAAAAAAGTGAAGGAATATTTTTTGTATTTTTACAATCAAATTTAGAAGACTACAACATGCATTTTATATCACAAGAACTAGAAGACTATATCGAACAACATTCTGAAAACGAGCCGGAATTATTAGCGAAACTAAACAAAGAAACTTATCAGAAAATACTTTTGCCAAGAATGTTAAGCGGACATTTTCAGGGACGTGTTCTCAGTATGTTGTCTAAATTGATTCGTCCGGTGAATATTCTTGAAATTGGTACTTATACAGGCTATGCTGCCTTGTGTTTGTGTGAAGGAATGCAAGAAAGCGGGCAATTGCATACTATTGATATTAAAGAAGAATTGGTTGATTTTCAGAGAAAATATTTTGACGCTTCGCCTTGGGGAAAACAAATTTTTCAGCATTTAGGAGAAGCTGTTACTATTATTCCAAATCTGGATGTGAAATTTGATTTAGTTTTCATAGACGCTGACAAAGAAAACTATCTGAATTATTGGGAAATGATTGTTCCTAAAATGAATAAGGGCGGAATCATTTTATCTGATAATGTTTTATGGAGCGGTAAAATCCTTGAACCTGTTCATCCCAATGATGTGAGTACAAAAGTACTTTTAGAATATAACTTGCTTTTGAAAAATGATCCCAGAGTAGAGACGGTCTTATTACCAATTCGTGATGGTTTGACGGTTAGTCGGGTGCTTTAGTCATCATCTTGTTCAGTTCACACAAGAAACTCGACAAAGATTGGCGAATATCTGAACGGAAATACTAGTGTGATCTCTCCTTCGTCGAGATGACAAACTTTGTGGTTACTTCTCTATTTACCCATTCTTTAACTTAATGATATTGTTCTTTAACCAGAGGTAAATAGATCGAATTAAAAAAGGCTTTAGCCAAAACGTAACGTTTTGGCTAAAGCCTTTTATTTTGTTTTGAATTCCCAGCTCTCCGGTTAAGGCAGAAGACGATTCAATAAATAACTCCTAAAAATTACCCTGGAAAATATTGAGGTTTTAGTTTTCTGTAAACCAAATAAATCAAAAATCCGAAAAGTGCTCCAAAGAAATAACCTGTAAGGATGTCTCCCGGATAATGCAATCCTAAGTAAATTCTACTGTAAGCAAAAATTAACGGCCATAAAAACAAGAATCCTAAATACTTGAAATGGCGTTTTAGAACCAGAAACAAGAAAGTAGCAACTGCCATTGTATTCGCTGCATGTCCTGAAAAGAAACTATATGATTTTCTGACTTGAACTACACGAATAAACGAATTGATTTCGGGATTATTACAAGGACGCAAACGCTGAAAAGTGTATTTAAACAAATTCGTTGCCTGATCTGTAAAAGCAATCAAAACCGCGATAAACAGTAGTAAATATAAGGTTTGCTTTCCCCCTATTTTTTTATAAATAAGATAAAACAACAGTATGAAAAATGGGGTCCAATATAACTGATTGGTGATTATAAGCCAAAGTTTATCGTATGTTTCAGAACCTAAACCATTAAGATATACCAAGAGACTGGTATCTAATTCTTTTATTTTTTCGAGCATTACATTTGGCGTTTTACAGGTCCTGAGATAGAATCAATATCTTCTTTTACTTTATCTATTTCTGTGGTCGTATCACCTAACAAATTTGAAGTTAGATTTGTAGTATCTCCTAACAGGTTCGTTTTGGCATCATTAATCTGAGCATTGATATTACCTGTTATACTATTCAGAGAATTGGCATCAAGGCCATTCGCTTCAGCTCCTTTTTGAATTTCGCTTTTAATATCGTTGGTTGCATTTTTTAATTGCGCCATTGCTTTACCCATTGTGCGGGCAATTTCAGGCACTTTGTCTGAACCAAAAAGCATTAACACTATAAACAGTATAAAAACTAATTCTCCTCCTCCTATACCAAACATATCTTTTATTTTTGTGTGTTACAAAGATATTAAATTTTGCAACTGACAACTTTAAAATTTACTTAAAAAAAAAAGACTCTTTTCAGAGTCTTTAAGTGTATTATTGATCAAATTTTGATTTCACTTCAACTTTTGGCCAGGAGTTATTGGTTACATCAATATCTGCTGTCATTAATTTTGGATCTATCTGAATGCTTTTTATTGCTTTTGAAGTTGCATAAACTTTCTTAGCTGTATCATTATTTTTTCTCCAGATTTGGGCCGGATATTGATAATTATCTTTCGTTCCGTCTTCATAGGTAATTTCAACAATAATTGGCATAATCATTCCGCCCGGCTTGTTAAATTCTACTTCATAGAAATATTTAGGCGTTTTAATTTCTGCTTTTTCCTCAGCAGTAAAAGTCTCATTGATATAATCCGCCAATGGCTTTACATCTTCAACTTTTAATGGCTTTTTCTTAGACGCATTTACCTCAGCATTATCTCCGGCAACTAAATACACGAATGGTCCTTTCTCAAAACCAAAACGTCCTTTTCTCACCTTTACATCTTTAATATCAGCTGTTGGAGTATCAGAAACGTAGTATTGTTTTACATCTTTGATTCCTATATCTACAAAATCAGTTGAATAAAACCAGCCTCTAAAAAACCAGTCTAAATCTACTGCCGAAGCATCTTCCATAGTTCTAAAGAAATCCTCAGGAGTTGGATGTTTAAATTTCCATCTGTTTGCATATGTTTTAAAAGCATAATCAAACAATTCTCTTCCCATTACTACTTCTCTTAAAATATTAAGACCTGTAGCGGGTTTTCCGTAGGCATTATTTCCAAATTGATGAATCGTTTCAGAGTTTGACATAATTGGCTCTAAAAACTTTTGGTCTCCGCTCATATAAGGAACAATATTTTTTGCAGGACCACGTCTTGAAGGAAAATTTGGATCTAATTCCTGTTCTGCAAGATATTCTAAAAACGAATTTAAACCTTCGTCCATCCAGCTCCATTGACGCTCATCTGAGTTTACAATCATTGGAAAGAAATTATGTCCTACTTCGTGAATTACCACACCAATCATTCCGTTTTTAATCTCTTTACTAGTTACTCCATTTTCGTCAGGACGACCAAAATTCCAACAAATCATTGGATATTCCATCCCCTGATCTTCTGCAGAAACTGATACTGCTTTTGGATAAGGATAATCGAAAGTACGAGCTGAATAACTTCTTAAAGTATGCGCCACAGTCATGGTCGAAGTTTCTCCCCAAAGCGGATTTGCTTCTTTTGGATAAACAGATTCAGCCATTACCACTTTATTTCCAATCTTTACGGCCATTGCATCGTAAATAAACTTTCTTGAAGAAGCAATTCCAAAATCACGTACATTTTTAGCACTAAATTTCCATGTTTTTTTCTTATCAGAAAAACCTTTTTCCGCTGCCTCAGCTTCAGCTTGTGTTACAATTACAACGGGTTTATCAAATGATTTCTGAGCCTGTTCGTAACGTTTTACCTGTTCTGGCGTAAAAACTTCACTTCTGTTTGTCAGTTCTCCCGTAGCATCAATTACGTGATCCGCAGGAACTGTAATATTTACATCAAAATTACCAAATGGTAATGCAAATTCTCCGCTTCCCCAGAACTGCATATTTTGCCAGCCTTCAACATCATTGTAAACGGCCATTCTTGGATAAAACTGAGCAATTACATATAATTTATTTCCGTCTTTCTCAAACGATTCATAACCGGAACGTCCGCCACCTTCTTTTCTGTAATTATTAATATTGTACCACCATTTTATAGCCATCGAAATTTTCTCTCCTGGCTTTAATGGAGTAACCAGATTAATACGCATCATGGTTTCGTTGATTGTATAAGACATTGGGTTGCCTTTTGCATCCTTAACATATTCAATATTAAAACCGCGTTCTAAATCTTTTTTCAAATATTTACCTGAGAAACTTTCAAGAGGCAAAACCTGATTAATTTTTTCACTTTCTGCAAGTGATGTCTGGGTCTTTGCCTTTGCCTGATTCTGATCTAACTGAATCCACAGATAATCTAAACTATCCGGAGAATTGTTTGAATAGGTGATTACCTCAGAACCATTTATTTTTGAATTTTTATCATCTAATTCAATATCAATTTTATAATCTGCCTGTTGTTGATAATACGCCGGTCCCGGAGCTCCAGATGCTGTACGAAACATATTAGGCGTTGCTAGCAAATCATACATTTGACTGAATTTGTTAGTATCGTATTTCCCTTGCTGTTTTGGAGCAACTGTTTTGTCCTGAGCGATTAAAATCGCAGGAAAAATCAATAATAATGAAAGTTTTTTCATAAATTTTTAATGGTAATTTTGTCAGGTTGTGAAAATAATAATTAAAACAATATTTTTACCTATTATTTAATACTTTAACACTTCTTTTCTTGAAGATTCTGTAAAGAGAACACTCTTTTTAGTTCCAAATGCTGTAATATGTGTAATGTTTTGCTGTTCAGCGTTCCAATCGACCAAAACAGTATTTGAAATTTCGATTGTTTTAAACTTACTAATGTCTGTTATTCTGGAATAACAAACCAAAACATCTCCTGCCTCAACTTCTTTAGATAAAAAAGTAATGGGCTTTGACTGACCGTTTATTTTTATAGTAAAATTTTCAGCGAGATATCTCTTCAACAAATCAACATCAGCCTGAGTTTCCTTATCAGTTCCCACGAATGTTTTTTGATGGTATTTCTTTTCCATTCCATTATTCAAATCGTCGATAAAAATTCGAGCAGTGATTTGAATCATTTTTTTCTCAGCGGCATAATTGACCTGAAAAACTCCCATATAAAATTTATGGAATGAAAAAGCAGAAAGCGATAAAAATAATATCCCTACCAGAGGATAAATTAATCTATTTTTCATTTTCCGGAAACACTCACTTTTTTGAATTCTTTATTTTTAGTAATTAAAAAATCCATTAGTTCAAATTTTTGTTCAGGATCAAGATGCTTTTTTGACTCTGCATCATTTGAGCAATACATCAAAAACAATTCGATCTCATCCTCTTTTAACCCCAATGTATTGGTAAAAAAATCAGGTTTGAAATTTGCTCTTGAATATTCTATAAAGGCCATATCAGATATAGTCTCTTCTTTTACTTCGTCATTTTTAGAGAGTAATTTTTTAACATCTTTAAAAATACGTACAAAATCAGTTCCATATTTAATAGTCTGATCAGAATACATTGCTATATTTTTTGCCGTAGACTGCTGATCATCTTCAAACTGCATATCAACAATTTTTTGCGAATTGCCACTAAGTGCTTTTACTTTTAGATCTTTATGAACCAAAACTTCTTTAAGTTCGTTGCTTACCAAAGTCAGGGACACTGCAAAAAGAACTTCTGCACAATCTTTCTCTGTTAAAACAATCTTTTTTGACTGAAATGCCAAACCTGTAAACAACAAAGTATCTTTAGGTTTTGCCATAATATCAAATAATCCGTTTGTCCCAATAAAGGTTCTGATATTTGCATTTACATTCAATACATAACCACTTTCGATCGCCAGAGTTTTATTTACTGCCTGACCATGTAGAGGTTTCCTTCCATTTTGCCCAAGTATAATTTGACAAAATAAGCACACAACGAGTATTCCTAGTTTATTTTTCATTTTCGAGAATTGTTAGATATTTCCTTGCTAAATCTGTTATTAAAAACATACTCATTGTTTTGTTTTTCGTATCCAAAGATACGGCAAATTCAGCATCATCTACACAATATAATTGAAATCCTTTGATATCAGCCACCGGAATTCTCAATCTATTCGTATAATAATTCTCATCAAAAAGGTATTCTATTTTTCGAAAAAGCATCTCTTTTTTCTCGACGTTTACCTCTTTTTTAAGCATTGCAGTTCGTCCGGAAATTGCATTAAGTAACTTATCTACAGAAGTTGAAGTTGCTGTATACACTTTTCTTTCTGCGGCTGTATATTTTTTTTGACCATAAGGAATTACACCCAAATTCTCAGCTGTAATATTTGCATTTTCGTTTACAACAACCTCTTTCAATTCTATTTCTTTAGCGTTCATTTTGATCACAATAGAACTTGAATTTATATCTTCAATTTTAATACGGCGTTTAACAGGATCTAAATTTACTGCCGAAAAAACCAGCACATCGCCTTCTTTTACAACAATAGAAAATATCCCGCTAACATCTGAAACTGCCGTAACCTGTGTTGTATTATTAATAATATTTACGCCTTCAACATTAGAGGACTGCTCAAAGATTTGTCCGGTAATTTGTTTTGAAACTACATTTTGACCAAAACCTACCTGAACAATGAGCAAAAGAAAAAGTATTTGTAATGTGTTATTTATTTTCACGTGCAATTATTTCTTTATATTTTACTGCCAATTCTGCTAACAAAAACTCTGTCGAGGTTTTATTCTTGGAATTTAAAATTGCGGTAAACTTATCATTATCGACTGCATAATATTCAAATCCTTTTACATACTCTAAAGGAATTTGTAATCGATCAATAAAATGCTCGAGCGTAAACATACGCTCTAAAAGCTTCATAAAAAACTCTTTTTTCTCGACAGCTACTTCTTTTTTCAACATTGCCGTACGTCCTGAGAACATATTCAGCAAAGGATCCATCGAAGCAGAACCTCCCAATCCTACATGAGCATCTAAATCAGTTGCTGTACGTAATTTTCTCTCCGCCTCTGTATATGATTTTTGTCCGCTTGGAATAATACCCAACGAAACAGCATTAATACCACTGTAATTTTTAATTACAACTTCCTGCAATTGATGCATAACCATACCCAATTTTACGGTGAAATTGATATCTGAAAAATTTTCAGGTGTTAACAGCACTTTGTTTTCTTTAAATTGTATCGACGAAAAAACAAGTGTTTCTCCCGGTTTAGCTGCGATCGAAAAACCACCCAAATCATCTGTTGCAGTCATAACTTCTGTTTGAGTATTAATCACATAAACTCCTGCCAAATAAGATGCGTTCGAGGTTATCCGACCATTTATCATAGTACGATCCTCACTTTGAGACCACCCAGCCTGACTCATGAAAAATATCAAAACACATAGAACTTTATCAATCAAAATAGCAAAAATTTAGTTTTGTTCTTAAAAATGTAAAAATATCTTAATGCACTCCAAATTTAGTATTAATGACTTGGTAAAAATATGTTAATTAAACCTTGTTTAATTTCTCTGAAAAAAGAGTTTTTAATACCTTTAACGTACACAATCTGAGTTTAAATTTTATGAAAAGCATTATCATTGCCAGCACTTCTACCCTTCATGAAGGCAGCTATTTAGAATACCTGTTACCTACTTTGCAATTGCATTTTAAAAACTGCAAAAGCATCTTGTTTATCCCTTTTGCACGACCTAGTGGTATTTCGCATGACGAATACACTAAAAAAGTTGCAGAGGCATTTGCTACAATAAATATTTCTGTAAAAGGAATTCATGAATTCGAAAACGCCGAAAGCGCCATAAAAGATGCTGAAGGAATATTTACCGGCGGAGGAAATACTTTTTTACTGGTTACCCAATTATACAAACATAATATCATGCAGCTCCTTTCGGAAACGGTAAAAAACGGAACTCCATATTTAGGAACCAGCGCCGGAAGCAACATTTGCGGTTTATCAATGCAAACTACGAATGACATGCCCATCATTTATCCTCCAAGTTTTCAAACATTAGGATTAATCCCTTTTAATTTAAATCCGCATTATCTAGATGCCGATTCACAATCTAAACATATGGGGGAAACGAGAGAAACGCGTATCAAGGAATTTCACGCTTTTAACGCAATTCCGGTTTTAGGTTTAAGAGAAGGAAGCTGGCTTGAAGTAAAAGGAAACAAAATTACTTTGAAAGGAAATCTACCGGCTCGTTTGTTTTTGCAAAATGAAATACCGAAAGAATTAGAAACAGAAAGCGATTTAAGCGTATTAAAATAATTTATTGACCATATAAGTTATATAAGCTCATTTAAAGAAATTGGAAATTCCAAAATCAGAAATTCCAATTTATATAAAACTTATAATAACTTATATGGTTTAAAACAAAAAATCCCCAAACAAATTGTTTGAGGATCTTGAAGAGCGAAAGACGAGGCTCGAACTCGCGACAACCAGCTTGGAAGGCTGGAGCTCTACCAACTGAGCTACTTTCGCATTAACCGGGTGCAAATATAAACAATTAAATCATTAAAAAAAATAAAATTCAATAATTATTTAGTTTGATAAAAAAACCGAAACATTTAAGTTCCGGTTTTTTAGAGCGAAAGACGAGGCTCGAACTCGCGACAACCAGCTTGGAAGGCTGGAGCTCTACCAACTGAGCTACTTTCGCATTACCGTGGTGCAAATATAAAAAATAAGTCAAGTTAAAAACAAGCTTTTTTGCAAAAAAAATCAATTAAAATCAACAATTATTTATAACTTATTTAAAACTAAAAAGTTATAGAGTCAATTATTTTTCAAGAAACATGAATATTATTAAAGAAATACCTTCAAAAGAAACTTATATCGTCCGCCAGCCTGTTCTTCGAAAAGGAAAACCCATAGAAAGTTGCACTTTTGAAGGAGATGATCTGAAAACAACACACCATTTTGGATTATTTGATGATGAAAATTTAACAGGAATTATTTCGTTATTCGATAAAATCAATCCTATCTTTGCCGAAAAAAATCAAGCTCAGATTCGCGGGATGGCAGTTTTAGAAACCTACCAGAAAAAAGGATTTGGAGAAACTTTAGTTAAATATTGCGAAACCTACTGCATAACTAACAAAGTCGATTTGATTTGGTTTAACGCCAGAACTACAGCTGTAGGTTTTTATAAAAAGATGAATTACCAGCCCCAAGGTGAACCATTTGAAATTAAAGACGTTGGCGAACACTATCTAATGTTTAAAAAATTATAGAATGAACAAACTTTACTTCTTATTAGTAATATGCATTTTTATTGGCTGTAAAAAAGAGACGCCAAAAATTATTCCTGCTGTGGTTAAAAAAACCGCACCGGCAATCATACTCACTGATGAAAGAAAAGTACAAATAGACACTACGCTGTTAGGCACTTTTAAGAGCGAGACATTAAAGCAATTTTATAATTCATCTGAAAACACAACAGTTTGGGGCAACCTAAAGAAGAGAACCTACGTTTTATCTCAGCTGTTAAAAGCGGAAGAACTAGGTTTAAACCCGGAAGATTATAAGGCTTCGAAACTAAAAAAGTTCGAAGAGAGAATCAATAACCTAAGTGATATTGACCTTGCTACTTATGACATATTACTAACTTATAATTTTGAAAAATACCTGAACCATCTTTATAAAGGAAAATTAAATCCTAAAAAACTATACACGGATTGGGATCTGGACGAGAAAACGTTTGATGTTAATACTGTTCTTATAAAGGCTTTTAATAAAAACAAATTAGACAGTGTTGTTGACAACATCCAATCAAAGGCATATACTTACAAACAGTTGTTAAAGGCGCTTGAAATTATAAATACTTTTCCGGATGACAACGTCAAAACTATTGAGGCCACAGAAAAAATAACCTTAAAAGACACTAATTCGGCTTTAATAAACATAAAAAAGAGACTTATCTATTGGCAAGACATGCCTGCAAAAGACAGCCTGACGAAGATTTATGATCAAAAAACATTCGAATCGGTCAAAAAATTCCAGGAAAGACATGGCTTAGCTTCTGATGGAGTTATAGGTATAGGAACTATAAATGCCTTAAACTATTCTAAAGAAAAAAGAAAGCAGCAAATTATTGCCAATATTGAACGCTGGAGATGGTACACCAATGAATTAGCCGAAAATTATTTCATCATTAACATCCCTGACTATAGCCTAAATGTTGTCGAAAGCCAGGATACTACTCTGGTTCGAAATATTGTTGTGGGAACCAGCAAAAGGAAGACTCCTATTATAACATCGACGTTACGAACTGTTGTTTTTAACCCGACATGGACTGTTCCGCCAACAATTTTAAAAGAAGATGTTGTTCCGGCCATGAAACGAAATCGTAACTATTTAGCGAATAAAAACATTACCATTTATGATACTGCCGGAAATGTTGTTGATCCAAATTCGTGGAATGAAAACAAACCCGGAAATTATCGTTATATTCAAAGTCCCGGCTACAATAACGCCTTGGGATTAATGAAAATTCTTTTCCCGAATAACCATAGCGTTTATTTGCATGATACCAACCACAGAAACAATTTTGGAAGAAATAACAGATCATTAAGTTCAGGATGTGTTCGTGTCGAAAATCCGTTGGAACTGGCAGAACATATTTTAGATGATTCTGAAAAATGGTCAAAAGACAGGATTGATACTATAATCGCTTCAAAAAAGACGACAAGTATCAGAATTACAAAAAAATACGCTTTATATCAATGGTACTGGACGGCATGGAGCAAAAAAAATCAGCTCATTTTCAGAGCTGATATTTATAATCTGGATTCGGATTTGTATGCTAAATTAAGAAATTAGCTTTTCTTCCATCGCAAAACTTCTTGATGGATGGTAGATATACAAACACGATTTATTTTTTATAGTCTCGATTATCTCATCAGTCAATTCAACCGGAATTGCCGGACAACCCTGACTTCTGCCTAATCGCTTATTGTCTCTTATAAAAGAATCCGAAACATAATCAGCACCATGTATTACAACAGCTCTTTCGCGGGCATGATCGTTAACACCTCTTTCTAAACCGTCTAATCGCAATGAAGCACCATGTTTTCCCTGATAAATCTCTCCTGTTGCATAAAAACCTAAACTGCTTTTATAAGATGAATTTGAATTTGAAAAATCAGATGCAAATTCTTCTCCGGTATTTCTTCCGTGAGCAACTAAAGAATTAAACAAAACAGTATTAGTTGCGAGATCAATTACCCAAAGACGCTTGATGTTTGATGACAGACTAAAGTCTATTAACGTCAAAATATCTTTTTGAACAACTCCTCTTTCTTTCAACAGATAAAACCCTTTTAAGGCTTCTGAAAAAGTTCTAAGTTCTGGCAAATTAAAATTGTTGGACTTTAGGGTATGATAAACATTTTCGATTTTAGCTTCGACTGTAAATTTCTCTACTTTAGCGATACTTTTAGTCGATGCTTCTTTAATGTCTGGGGTGTTATTTGAATCTTTACCAAAAGATAACAGCAAAAACACCAATAGTGGATAAATTTTGTAAATCATTGAATTTCTTTAGGTTAATAATAAATTTGGGTAAGGCAAAAGTATAAAAAAAATATACTTGACCAAATATATGTCTGTAAATCAGGGCTTTTTTGATTAAACTTTAACAAAATCAAAGTATTTAATTAGCATTTAGACGAAAAAACGAATATTTTTGTAAGATATTTACTTATCATAAAAATCAAAACGTTTTTGATCATTTTCCTAAGAAAAACATAACGAATATGAATTATTACAGCAAAAACTGCAAAAATTTGAAAAACTAATATTTGTAACGATTAAAAGTATAATTTTATTATAATGGGTATTAATAAAAATTTATTTTAAGTAATCTTTCCTCTTTTTATTTCCATTTACACTTCGCTTTCGAGTACTACAAATGCTGCTTTATCAACAACATTATTTATCAATGATTATATTTTCTTGCCAGAATAAATATTCAATAACTATAAATAAGATTAAAAACAAGATTAGAATGGCGGTGTGTGCTGAATTAATTTTAAAAAATAAAGACTTCTATAATCAATTTATTATTTTTTAATACACTTCATTTTATTAAGCATAATTGTAACAATGCATTCTTTCAAATTTTAGAAATGGCTTATCTTTGTAAAAAACTAAAAATGATGAACAAGAAAGTAATACTTATGATTTTAGACGGTTGGGGGAAATCTCCTGACCCTAAAGTATCTGCAATAGACAATGCAAACGTTCCTTTTATAAACAGTCTTTATCAAAATTACCCAAGCGCACAACTTAGAACTGACGGATTAAATGTTGGTTTACCTGAAGGTCAAATGGGAAACAGCGAAGTGGGTCACATGAATCTTGGTGCCGGAAGGATTGTATATCAGGATTTAGCCAAAATAAACTTAGCGGTGGCGCATCAAACACTTGCAAAAGAGCAGGTACTGGTTGATGCTTTTACTTATGCTAAAGAAAACAATAAGAAAGTGCACTTTTTAGGATTAGTTTCTGATGGTGGTGTTCACTCTCACACATCTCACTTACGCGGACTAATTGACGCTTCTCAAGAATATGGTTTAAAAGATGTTTTTATTCATGCTTTTACTGATGGTCGTGATGTTGACCCAAAATCAGGAGCTAAATACATTCATGATTTAGAAGAACATATTAAAGATACTCCTGTAAAAATTGCATCGATCATTGGCCGTTATTACGCAATGGACCGTGACAAACGTTGGGAGCGTGTAAAATTAGCTTATGACTTAGTTGTAAATGCAATTGGAACTCCTTCTAAAAATGCAGTTGCAAGTATGCTTGACAGTTATGCTCACGATGTTACTGATGAATTTATTGCTCCAATTGTAATGGTTGATGAACAAGAAAAACCATTAGCTACAATTGTTGAAGGCGATGTGGTGATTTTCTTTAATTTTAGAACTGATAGAGGTCGTGAACTTACAGAAGCGCTTTCGCAACAAGACTTTCACGAGCAAAACATGCACAAGTTAAACTTGTATTATGTAACGCTTACTAACTACGACGAAACGTACAAAAACGTAAAAGTAGTTTACAATAAAGATAATATCACTGAAACTCTTGGTGAGATTTTAGAAAAAGCAGGTAAAAAACAAATTCGTATTGCCGAAACTGAGAAATATCCGCACGTTACGTTTTTCTTCTCCGGTGGTAGAGAAACTCCTTTTGAAGGCGAATCACGTATTTTAAGAAACTCTCCTAAAGTAGCCACTTACGATTTACAACCGGAAATGAGTGCTTTTGAACTTACCGCTGCTCTTGTTCCTGAATTGAATAAAGGTGAAGTTGATTTTGTTTGTTTGAATTTTGCTAATGGAGACATGGTGGGTCATACCGGAATTATGAGTGCTGCAATTCTTGCCTGCGAAGCTGTTGACGCTTGTGTAAAACAAGTTATCGAAGCTGCTCTTGCCAACGATTATACTACAATTGTAATTGCCGATCACGGAAATTGCGAAACAATGATTAATCCTGATGGAAGCCCAAATACAGCACACACAACAAACCCAGTACCGATTATCCTGGTTGATAAAGAATTAAAAAACATTCAGAATGGTGTTTTAGGCGACATCGCTCCTACTATTTTAGAACTAATGGGAGTTCAGCAGCCAAACGCAATGACTTGTCATTCGTTGTTGTAGAAATTTTTAAGTTTTCAGTCTCAGTTTTCAGTTGCAGTAATTACTGGGAACAACAAAATACACCCGACACGTTTAAAAAAATGTGTCGGGTTTTCTATTTTATAACCTCAAGCAAAAAACCAAAACTATGACTGTGACTGAAAAGAGACTAAAAACCCGAACCAAAAAAAAGCTATTCCAGACAAGAATAGCTTTTTTTTTAAAGAAATAATGATTTAAATCTCATAATTGATAGTATTACTATTATATTTGCTTACAAAATAATTGTTATGGAAATTATACTATCAAATATAAAAATGCAGGTAAACGAAAAGATCTATGTTAAAGATCCGGAAACATCTGTATTGGGAAAAAAAATAATTGAGCAAAGTATCTTTCTTATCGACTCTATTGGTTTTGATAATTTTACCTTTAAAAAATTAGGAGAAAAAATAGGCTCAAATGAGAGTTCTATTTATCGCTATTTCGAAAACAAACACAAATTATTAGTATATTTATCTTCATGGTATTGGAGCTGGATGGAATACAAACTTGTTTTTAGCACTACTAATATTACAGACAAAAAAGAAAAGCTCAAAAAAGCCATCACAATAGTTACTGAGAAGGTAACTAATGACATTTCAACAGATCATATTAACGAAGCAATTTTAAATAAAATAATAATTGCAGAATTTACAAAAACGCTTCATACCAAAGAAGTTGATGAAGAAAACAAGGAAGGTTTTTTTCTAATTTACAAAAGGGTTATCAACAGGGTTGTTGCTATTGTCAAGGAGGTAAATCCTGAATACCCATTTGCAAAATCATTAGTTTCAACAATTGTTGAAGGAAGCCTGCACCAACATTTTCTAACAGATCATTTAAAAACAATTACCGATTGCAATGAAACGGTTACAACGACTCAATTTTACTTAAATCTTGCAGAAAACGTTTTACGCTAATTACAAAACACAAACTATGACTCCATTAAAACGATTTTACAATTTACTTGAGCTGGACAAAAAGGACATCTATCAGATTTTTTTCTATGCTATTTTTGCCGGGTTAATCAGTTTATCACTTCCATTAGGGATTCAGGCGATTATAACTTTTATACAATCCGGAAGGGTAAGTGCATCCTGGATCGTACTTATCATATTAGTTGTTGCGGGAGTTGCGCTTGTTGGAATCTTGTCTTTGATGCAATTGCGAATTACAGAAAACTTGCAGCAAAAAATATTTGTACGTTCTTCGTTTGCATTTGCAGCTCGTTTACCAAAAATAAAATCAGAGGAATTATATGGCACCTACCCGCCGGAATTAACAAATCGCTTTTTTGACACTATGACTATTCAAAAAGGAACTTCGAAGTTATTAACTGATTTTTCGGCTGCTTTACTTCAAATCACCTTCGGGATTATCCTGCTGTCCTTGTACCATCCTTTTTTTATTGTTTTTGGAATTTTATTGTTCTTGCTTTTATACTTCATTTTTAGATTTTCGTATAAATCAGGGATAGAAACCAGCTTAAAAGAATCAAAGTTTAAATATAAAGTAGCAAGTTGGCTGCAAGAAATGGCGCGTAATAATTTTAGTTTCAGGAATGAATTAAACTATGATTTTGCCCTTCAGAAAAATAACTCAATCGTAACTGGTTATCTTAATTATCGCGAGAAACATTTTAGCGTTATCAAAAGGCAATTTATACAATTGATCATTTTCAAAATTATCATTACGGCAAGTTTATTGTCTATTGGAGGTTACTTAGTATTGAGTCAGGAAATGAATATTGGACAGTTTGTTGCTGCAGAAATTATTATTTTGTTAGTGATTAATTCTGTTGAAAAAATCATTATTGGACTTGAAAGTTTCTACGACGTTTTAACTTCTGTCGAAAAAATAGGTCAGGTTACTGATCTGGAATTAGAAGAAAATTCAGATTCGCAAAACGAACTTTGCTATAACAATATTACTTTAGAAACTGAAAATTTAAAATTCAAATTTCCGGATTCACAAATCAATGCTTTAGCTTCTATTTCCATAAAAATAGAACAAGGCGAAAAAATCGTTATTGATGGTCAGAATGGCTCTGGAAAAACAACTCTGATCCGGGTATTATCCGGTTTATTAAAACAAAGTTCCGGTGCTTTTTATATTAATGATGATACTTTTAGAAAAATAAACCTGAAACAATATCGCTCGCAAATAGGCAGCATAATTCATAACGAGACACCTTTTGAAGGGACTATTTTAGAAAACATCACATTTAATGACCCCTCTATAAGCAGCGAAGATTTAAAATGGGCGATTGATGGCGTTCAGCTTAGTCCGTTGATCAAATTATTGCCAAAAGGCTTAAATACTCACATTTATCCTGAAGGAAGACAATTATCTTCTTCTAATGCTCAGAAGATCCTACTGGCGCGAAGTATAATTCACAGACCAAAAGTGCTGTTCTATGAAGATCCAACAGATACCATGGATGAAAATGTTGCGAATGAGATTATTGATTTCATTACTTCTGACAATAATAAATGGACGATTATTGTTTCCTCTAAAAACCCGTATTGGAAAACAAAGTCAACGCGAACAATAACGATGCAACACGGCCTTATTATCCTGGATCAAAAAAAACAATAAGTCATGCTAAATATATCTGACAACAAAACAAAATTACAGTCACTTGATCAATACTCGACTATAAAAAACCTGAGTAACCGACCTCATTATAAAATTTTAAACAAGATAATAATAGCTACTTCGATCTTGGGGATAATTGCACTTTTCCTGCCCTGGACACAAAATATTTCCGGTTCAGGTTCTGTAACGACTTTAAAACCCAACCAAAGACCACAATCGATTCAGAGTGTTATTTCCGGACGAATCGAAAAGTGGTATGTACAGGAAGGTGATTTTGTAAAAAAAGGAGATACTATCTTGTTTATTTCTGAGATAAAGGAAGATTACATGGATCCTAATTTGGTTGCAAACACTAAAAATCAGGTTGAGGCAAAAAAGAACTCTTTAGAATCGTATGACGAAAAAGTACAAACGCTTTCGAGCCAGATTCAATCAATAGAAAATGAAAAAAGACTTAAACTGGAACAGGCCAGAAATAAAGTAAAACAATCTCTCTTAAAAATAAAAAGCGACAGTATTGATCTCGTTGCCGCAAGAACACAATTAAAGATTGCAAATACGCAATACAACCGTTCTGTACAACTAAACAAAGAAGGACTAAAACCGCTTACTGATGTTGAAGAGAAACGTTTGAAATTGCAAGATGTTGATGCAAAAATTATAACTCAGGAAAATAAATACCTGACAAGCAAAAACGAATATATAAATGCAAAGGTTGAGATTAACCGAATTTCTGCTGAATATGCTGAAAAAGCAGCAAAGGCAAAAAGTGACCAGTTTACAACCCTGAGCAATAAATTTGACACTGAAGCTCAGGTAAGCAAATTAGAAAATCAATACACTAATTATAGTCTTAGAAACGGAATGTACTACATCAAGGCGGTACAAGACGGTTATATCAACAGGGCTGTTCAGGCAGGTTTGGGAGAAACGATAAAAGAAGGAACCCCAATTGTCACTATAATGCCATCTCATTATGATATTGCTGTTGAAACATTCATAAACCCAATTGATTTACCGCTGATTAAAAAGGGTGATAAGATACGTATTTGGTTCGATGGATGGCCTACAATTGTATTTGCAGGCTGGCCGGATATGTCTTACGGAACGTTTGGAGGTAAAGTTGTTGCTATAGAGAATTTTATTAGCCCTAATGGAAAATACAGAATCCTGGTTGCTCCTGATCCGGACGAAGCGAAATGGCCTAAACAATTGAGTATTGGTTCCGGTGCACAAACAATTGCCTTATTAGATACTGTACCAATTTGGTTTGAAATATGGAGAACCTTAAACGGATTTCCTCCTAATTATTATAAGAGTGGTGAAACTGTAACTAAAGAGAAAAAATAATGAAACGAATACTTATAGCTTTTCTTTTTTTGAGTTGTACCGTTTTTGGTCAACAACAATTCTCTAAAGAACTTACTTATAATGAGTTTCTTGGATATGTAAAAAAATACCACCCATTGGTTAAAAATGCGAATTTAGAATTAAGTAAGGCACAAGCCAATCTGATGATGGCACGAGGTGGTTTTGACCCAAAAATCGAAGTTGATTTTAGTAAAAAACAATTTAAGGACAAGGAATATTATTCTATTTTGAACAGTAGTTTCAAAATACCAACATGGTACGGAATTGAACTGAAAGCGGGTTTTGACAATAATGAAGGTGTTTATCTTAATCCTGAAAACACGACTCCAAATCAGGGATTGACTTCATTTGGAATCAGCGTTCCTGTAGGTCAGGGATTATTCATTAACCAAAGAATGGCGGATGTAAGGATGGCTAAAATCCAGATAAAACTTAGTGAATCCGAAAGGAAACTTGAGGCCGTTAGTGTTTTGTATGATGCTTCGATTGCTTATTTTAACTGGAAGAAGAATTTTGAAGAGATGAAACTTTATGAGATGTACAACAGCAATGCTGAAATACGTTTAAAAGGAATCAAATCTTTAATCGTTCAGGGCGACAAACCTGCCATAGACAGTATTGAAGCAGGAATTATTGTAAAAAACAGGGCGTTAAGTCTTGAAGATTCTAAACTAAAACTGGCAAAAGCAAAACTCGAATTGTCTAATTTTATGTGGCTGGACAATAATATTCCGTTAGAAATTTCAGATGAACTTGTGCCGGAAGCAGCTCTTGAATCTACGTTACAGGAAACGCTAAAAACAAATGATCTTTTGCAAAGGGATTTTAGCTTAGAAACACATCCAAAATTAAATGCGCTTCAAAATAAAATAGAAATTCTGACGGTAGAAAAAGACCTCAAACAAAATATGCTATTGCCAAAAATAAATGTAGGTTACTCCTATTTATCTGAACCAAGTTATATCGATAATTATCGTTTTGATGATTATAAAATTGGTTTAGAGTTTTACTTTCCTTTGTTTCTAAGAAAAGAACGCGGAAGTTTAAAACTGGCAAAATATAAACTTCAGGAAAATGAGTTTGCTTTGGCGGTGGAAAAAACACAATTAACCAACAAAATAAGTGCTCAGAAAATAGAAATCATTTCGCTTGTAAAACAAAAAAAGCTGGCCAAAGATTTAGTAGAAAATAATATCACCATGCTCAATTCTGAAGAACGTTTGTTCTCATTTGGAGAAAGTTCTTTATTCCTGATCAATACTCGTGAGAATAATTTAGTAAGCGCCAAATTAGCTTCAATTACTCTGGAAAACAGATTTTACATCTCTAACTCAGAGCTATTCAAAATCATGGCAAATCCAGATTAGGTTTTCACCATATAAGTGATGTAAGTTCATTTAAACTTCAAAATAGACGTATTGCTATCCGCCTCTACTAAAATGAACTTATATCACTTGTTATTGTTTAAAAATATATAGTTAAATCACGAAATAATGATATGTCCATTCCACAGCGTAGATTAAAAGTCCGATAAGTCCGCCTACCAGAGTTCCGTTGATTCTAATATATTGAAGATCCTTCCCTATTTCTAATTCTAGTTTTTCTGAAACCTCTTGACCATCCCAACTTTTTACGGTTGAAGAAATTAAATCTCCAATCACTTTTTTATTGTTTAAAAGAATAGAAAGCAAATCGTTTTTGATGAAATTATTGATTTTTTCAATCATTACAACATCTTCTTTTATTCCGTTTCCGAAGCTTTGAACCAACCCCGAAATACTTTTCTTGATTGATGATTCTTCGCCTTTGTCTAAATCGTTGGAAATAGACAATTTTATTTCATCCCAAATTCCGTTAATATAATCCTGTACCTCTTTTTTACCGGCGAAACCAAGAATCATAGTATTGATTTTGATTCTCATCTCTTCAGAGTTTTTTATTTTGTCGAGAAAATCATTAATGTACTCGTCTATTTTAAGTCGGATCGTACTTTCAGGATTTTTGGCTTCATTCAGGAAATCATACAATCCGTTAAAAACACCTTCTGAAATACTTTTATCAGCCAAACCAAAACTCAAAAATGGTGTTGACTGTTTTACTTTTTTACGAATCAGGTCTTTATTATTACTCAATTCCTTTGCCATCACTTCCAGTAAATTGGTAAGCAATTGATCTTTAAATTTTCCTTTTTGTAAAGGTTCTAAAGCCAATGCAACCCAATCTCCAAAATTGACACCTTCGAGTTTTTCTTTGAATTGAACCTGAATGAATCGTTTTATATCTTCATCTTTTATTGTTCTTAAAACTCCCGGAATAACATTCACTGCAACCAAATTGGCAATTTTATCCGCATTTTCTTCCTGCGACAACCAATCTGATGCTTTTGCAGCAAAGTTGAATTCTTCTAACTTAATTTCTAATTTTTCACGATTCAAAAATTCTTCTGAAACAAAATTCCCCAGGTTTTCTCCAATCTCGTTTTTTTTCGTGGGGATAATTGCCGTATGCCAAATTGGTATTCCTAACGGATGACGAAATAAGGCGACAACAGCAAACCAATCGGCAATTCCGCCCACCATTGCAGCTTCACTAAAAGCCTGTAACATTGGGATTTTAAAATAAATAGCGATTATGAAAAGAAGTACTGCAAAGCCTAAAAGTGCCAAAGCATTTCTTTTCATTTTATTCAGCGCTTTTTTCTTTGATATATTTTCCTGATCTATAGATGTTTCCATAATGTATTCGTTTTTAACTATTACTAATTTACGGCTTTTCTGTCAATTCAAAACGTTATCCATATACGTTTTGCCACGAATTTCACGAATTAGCAAGAATTGCATTTGCTTTAAAATTGCATTTTAATGAAAAAATAATTTTAAAGCAGATTGTTTAAAATTTAATTCCTGCTAATTCGTGAAATTCATGACAAAAAATTTTAGATAAAAAATAATATTAAAATCGTACTTTTGCAAACTGAAAATCCGAAATTATGATTATTGTAAAATCACGTGAAGAAATCGAATTAATGCGCGAAAGTGCTTTGATCGTATCTAAAACATTAGGAATGATTGCTTCTGAAATTAAAGAAGGAGTTACCACATTATATTTAGACAAATTAGCTGAAGAATTTATCCGTGATCACGGAGCGGTACCAAGCTTTTTAGGATTATATGATTTTCCGAATTCACTTTGTATGAGTCCAAATTCGCAAGTTGTACACGGAATACCTAATAATACTCCTCTAAAAAGTGGTGACGTTATCTCGGTTGATTGTGGTGCTTTCAAAAACGGATATCATGGTGATCACGCGTATAGTTTTGAAATTGGAGAAGTTGCTCCTGAAGTAAAAAAACTTTTGCAGGTTACTAAGGAATCTCTTTACGTAGGAATCAGAGAATTTAAAGCTGGAAATCGCGTTGAAGATGTTGGAAACGCAATCCAGAAATATACTGAATCTCACGGTTACGGTGTTGTTCGTGAATTGGTTGGCCACGGTTTAGGGCAAAAAATGCACGAAGAACCAGAAATGCCAAACTACGGAAAACGTGGTCGCGGAAAACTTTTTATCGAAGGAATGGTGGTTGCAATTGAACCAATGATTAATCTAGGTACAAAAAACATCAAACAACATAAAGACGGCTGGACAATTACTACCGCTGACGGAAAAGCAAGTGCGCATTTCGAGCACGATGTTGCATTAATAGACGGAAAACCAGAAATTTTATCAACGTTTCAATACATTTACAAAGCTTTAGGAATCGAAAGCAATGAGGAAGATGAATTCAGAAAAGTGCCGTTAGTGCTATAAACACTAATTTCACTAATTTGCACGGATTATTGTAACGCCGAAAATTTCACTAATGATGATGACTGAATTATATTTAAAAGAAGAGTCCTATAAAATTATTGGAATTTGCATGGAGGTTCATTAAATTCTTGGAAAAGGTCATAGTAAAAAAGTTTATGGTGATGCTCTAGAATATGAGTTTCAAAAAAACGAAATACCATATAACCGTGAATTGAAATACAATATCGCTTACAAAGACATTATCTTATCAAGTTATTACTTTGCAGATTTTGTAGTTTTTGATCAAATCATTTTAGAACTAAAAGCAATTGTAGGAATTTCAAGTAGTGAAATAAAGCAAACATTAAATTATCTGGCGGCTTCAAAAACAAACTTGGCTTACTAGTTAACTTTGGCGAAGATAGCCTTAAATATAAAAGAATAATACTTTAACCCAAATCAAAAGCTTCGTGAAATTTCACCACAACACTAATTCGTGTAAATTCGTGAAATTCGTGTTCAAATTTATTTATTGTGAAGAAACTTTTTAAACTCGTCCTTAATACAATCCCGCGTCCACTATTAATTCGTTTGAGTTATGTGGCCCGACCGGTTTTGGCACTTTCATTAAAGGGAACTAAATATACTGATCCGATTGACGGAAGAAGTTTTAGATCGTTTTTGCCTTACGGATACGGAAAACAGCGCAATAATGTGCTTTCGCCAAGTACACTTTCCTTAGAGAGACACCGTTTGCTTTGGTTGTATCTAAATGATCAGACTGATTTTTTTACGGCGCCAAAAAAAGTACTTCATTTTGCTCCCGAGCAAGCTTTTTATAAAATGTTCCGCAAGCAGAAAAACCTTGATTATACTACAACGGATTTATTTTCGCCTTTGGCAGATGTAAAAGCAGACATCTGTAATTTGCCATTTAAAGATAATGAGTATGATGTGATTTTGTGTAACCACGTATTAGAACATATTCCGGACGATACAAAAGCAATGCAGGAATTATTTCGTGTATTAAAACCGGGCGGAATGGCGATTCTGCAAATTCCACAAGATTTATCAAGAGCAGTAACTTTTGCTGACGATACTATTACAGATCAAAAAGAACGTGCTAAAATATTTGGACAATACGATCACGTTCGTATTTATGGCCGTGATTATTTTGATAAATTAAGAAGCATTGGTTTTATCGTAATCGAAGAAGATTATACTAATAAAATTGCTCCGGAACTGGTAGAAAAATATTGCCTGGCAAAAGGAGAAATCATCCCCCTTTGTTTTAAGCCGGAAAAATAAACCATTCACATTTTCTCACCATATAAGTGATATAAGTTCATTTAAAAAGTTTTCAGAATAATTCTATTTTGAAAACTTTTCAAATTTAGATAACTTCCTAAATTACACCCCAACCAAAAACCTAATCTTGGATCTTTCAAAATCATTTCAGTTCTGCTTTGACATCAGTTTAGAAAAAAACATGAATGTTTATATTCCAACGGCTTATATCGTTGAGAATACTGATGAAATTAAATATTTAAACAAAAAAGCAACTAAAGACGTCCTTGAAAGTTTTTTTATTGTTTTTGAAAATTTAGATGCCAATACAAAAAAAATACTGACGGTTTGCGAATCTTTAAAGCCTGATTTTATTTTTAAAAAATTCAGTGCAAAAATCAAGCCCGCAAAAACAATTGCTGATTTGCAAAAGGATTCAAAAATTAAATATGCCATTCAACAGCATCTCAAGATAAATTTAGATTCCTTTTATACTATAATTGTAAAAGAGCAATTTCCGCTATCTCTTAATATGAGTGCCGAAAAGGATTTTTACCGTTCCAGAGTCAGTACAGATCCGTTGTATTTAGAGCCTGAGATTCAGTTTAACAAACATACTGACGGAATTACGTATACTTTATCTTTAAAAGAAAACGAAACTACCTTTTTACCCATGAATGGCAGCATCGAAATTCTTGTGGATGAGCCCGGATGGATCATCACCAATAAAAAACTAAGTCAGCTTAAAGAACTTAACGCTAAAAAAATACAGCCTTTTCTGACTAAGAAATCAATTGAAATCCCTTCAAAATTAGTTGATACTTATTTTAAAAATTTCATTCCTGAAATAGCCAAAAAAATTGATATCGAACCAACGGGTTTTGAAATTGAACTTCGTGATACAATTATTTCCAGTACGATTCAGCCTGTTTATGACTTTTTTAAAAACTGTTATTACCTCAACTTATACTTTGATTATAATGGATATTCGTTTGATGCCGGTAAAACTAAAAAAACACATTCATTTGTTGATTTTAGCATCCCTAACGAACCCAAAATAATTCAGTTCAAGCGAAGTCCCGATGAAATTACACACACAGAAAAATTACTTGAAATTGGTTTAGTAAAAATCAAAAATGATTTGTTTGGACGAAATTCAGATGCCGAAATTCACGATCCCTATGTCAATATTCAATTGATTATTGATCGTAAGGAAGATCTGGAAAGATTAGGATTTACTATTGAGAATCTGAAACTGGAAAGCAAAGAAATCATTACAGAAAGCCACAGCATTTCAGCCTTAAAAGAAGAGACAAAAGAAGATTGGTTTGATATCAAAATAATCATTTCGATTGGTACCTACACGATCAATTTCAGCGAAATTATACCCAACATAAAAAGTAAGGAAAGACTTTTTTTACTGCCTGACGGAAACTATTTCCTGATTCCTTTAGAATGGCTTAGTAAGTACAGCTCGTTGGCCAAATTAGCCAAAACAGAAAATGGCACTCTGCTTTTACGCAAAAGTAATTTTGCCGCTTTAGATGCAATTCCGGAAATAAAAAGCGATGTGATTCACAAAGCCGAATATGTATCTTCTGATTTGCTGAAAGCAACTTTACGACCTTATCAAATTGATGGCGTAAAATGGCTTTTAGGTCATTTTAACTCCAATTTGGGCGCTTGCCTTGCTGATGACATGGGACTCGGTAAGACACTGCAAACCTTAGCCGTTCTGGTTGCAGTACAGGAACAATTGGGATATACTACTAAAACTACGAATTTTGATTTGTTTCAAAATGAAACGACCATAGAAAGAGAACCTTTGAAAGCATTGATTGTTTTACCTTCTTCATTGGTTTTTAACTGGTACAACGAAGCCCTGAAATTTACCCCGCATTTTTCGAAAATGCAATATGTGGGTAACGATAGAAAATTATTACAACACAGATTAGAATCATCAGATTTAATTTTTACGAGCTACAGTATTGTTCATCGCGATATATCAATTTTAGAAAAATACAATTTTCGTTATTTAATTCTGGACGAAAGCCAATACATTAAAAACAAAAATTCTAAAATTTTTAAAGCGATAAATAAAATAAATACAGCCCACAAAATGGCGCTGAGTGGTACACCTATCGAAAATTCACTGGACGATTTATGGTCGCAGATGCAATTTATAAATCCTGATATTTTGGGAAGTTATAACTTTTTTGCAGAAAATTTTAAAATTCCGATTGAGAAAAAGCAGGACGAAAACAGTTTGTCTGAATTAAAAAACCTCATCCAGCCTTATATCTTAAGAAGAACTAAAGAACAGGTTTTAAAAGATTTACCGGAATTAACAGAACAGATTTATTATTGCAACATGGATCCCGAACAGGAGAAATTATATGAGAAGGAAAAATCTAAAGCCCGTAATTTTTTACTAAAAACAGACGGATCAAGCCCTGATAAAATTAGCATTATCAACACGCTGATGAAATTAAGGCAATTGAGCAATCATCCTAAAATGGTTGATCAGGAGTCAGAAATTGACTCTGGAAAATATATTGCGGTCACTAATTATCTTGAAAACCTGGTAAAAGGAAAACAAAAAACCATCATTTTTAGCTCGTTTGTTACTAATCTGAATTTTTACTCTGATTGGTGCAAGGAGAACAAAATAGATTATTGTGAGATTACAGGCGAAACGCCTGCCAATAAAAGGGAACAACAGGTAAAGCGGTTTCAGGAAAAGGAAAATCCTTTGTTATTTTTTATTTCGCTAAAAGCAGGTGGCGTAGGTTTAAATATTACTAAAGCTTCGTATGTTTTATTCTTAGATCCGTGGTGGAATCCTTTTGCTGAGAAACAAGGTGTTGGCCGGGCGCACCGAATTGGACAATTAAATAAAGTAAATGTTATCCGGTTTATTTCGAAAAATACGGTCGAAGAAAAAATAATCAAACTACAGGAAAACAAAAAGCTCTTATCTGATTCCCTTTTAGAAGAAAGTTACATTAACGACGAAATCGAAGTTAATCTCGAATACATTTTGGGTTCCTGATAAATTTGCAACCTGAAAAAGCGGCATCCTGTTACTTTATATAAAATTGTTATATTTACAATCTTACAACGTAATATGATGCCAAAATTTTTATTTAGAAATCTTCTGTTTATTTTATTTTTTGCTTCAGCAGCAGCACAGGAAGTACAAACCGAAATTGATCCTCCGTACAATATCAAAACCGTTTCCTTTGTTCAAAACGGCAGTAACGTTGTTCCTATATTCGAATTAGGCGATACTTTTACCTTTCAATTTGATGATTTATTTGGCAATGAGGCTAATTATTATTTTGAATTGATACATTGCGATTACAACTGGAAACCAACAGACATTCCTAAGACTGATTATATTAGTGGTTTTGACAATCAAAGAATTACTGATTATGTAAATTCATTTAATACGCTTCAGGTTTATTCTCATTACCGACTTGCGTTCCCGAATCAATTTACATCACAATTACGTATTTCGGGAAATTACATGCTTAGGATTCTAAATGAAGATAAGGAAGTTGTTTTCTCGAGAAAATTCATTTTATACGAAAACCATGCTACAGTTGCAGCTCAGGTCAAACGAAGCCGCGATGTTACAAATATAGATTACAAACAAAACTTGGATTTTTCGATACTATCAAATGATATTGTTTTTCAGACTCCAATACAAAACGTAAAAATTGTATTGCTGCAAAATGGTAACTTTAATACTGCTATAAAAAATGTTCCGCCACAATACACAATCGGAAATCAATTGGTTTATAAATACGATAAGGAAACACAGTTTTGGGGTGGAAATGAATTTTTATATTTCGAAAATAAAGACATTCGCGCCGCAAGTAATAACGTAGGGCGAGTTGGTGCGAACAATGATATTTACAACGCTTATTTATACACGAATCAGGCAAGAGCCAATCAGATATATTCAGTTTACCAAGATATAAATGGCAATTTTGTTGTTAAAAACATCAATGCTTCCAATAACGAAATCGAAGCTGATTATGCGTGGGTTTATTTCAGTCTTTCGGCCCCTACTTTCAGATCATCGACGAAAGATATTTACATTACCGGAATGTTTAATAACTACAGTTTGTCGCCGGAATACAAAATGGACTATAATACTGATAAGGGACTTTATGAAAAAGCGGTAATGATTAAGCAAGGTTTTACTAATTTTCAATATACTATTGCGGATAGAAAAGGTGCAATTGATTATCAAAATGCGATTGATGGAAACTTTTATCAAACTGAAAATGAGTACACCATCTTAGTTTATTACAAAGAAAGCACTGATCGCTATCAAAGAGTTATAGGAAAAGGAAATGCTAACTCTATAAACATCATAAATTAAAACATTGTTAAGGTTTTAAATCGAAAGATTTTTTTTTGTAGATTTGCAACTATAACCCACACATATATACTACTTTAGTATGGTTTCTCAGATAACAAGAGGCATAAAAATATCTGTTTTGACTAGTTTTGAAGGTACTTACTTCAAGAACTACAAGATTCACTTTGCTTTTAGTTATGTAGTTACAATCGAAAATCACAGCAAAGATTCAGTTCAGTTAACTTCTCGTCACTGGGAAATATTTGATTCTTTGAACGACTTAGAAATTGTAGACGGAGAAGGCGTTATTGGAAAAAAACCGGTTCTGAAACCTGGAGAAAATCACACTTATAGTTCAGGTTGCCTTCTATCATCTCCTTATGGTGCGATGAAAGGTTATTTTAATATGATCAATTTTACCAGTACAAAAACATTTAAAGTTATTGTTCCTACTTTTAGAATGTGTGCTCCTTTTGCTTTAAACTAGATTGTAGTTTAAAAACGAATCAATGCAAAAACCTGTGGAGCTATAAATTAGGAATGAATTTTACCGCAAAGCACACTAAGATTTAATTTTACTTTACGCATAGAAACCACAAAGTTCACAAAACTGGATCAATACAAAACTTTGCGAACTTTGTGGTTTTACAAAACCTTACTAATAAAAAACTTTGCGCGCTTTGCGGTAAAATTATTTACACTACAAAATGTTTTGTGTTTCTCCTCGGGTTTTTGTGTTGCCCTTTAAAAACTGTCTTTTTTATCGTTATCTAAATCACAAAATTATCAAATTATTAATTTATCCTTTGTACTTTTGTGCAACGTTAGAGTATTCGTAACAAATCAAATCATCTAACCCTTAAATTGTCTAATTATCTAATTTTAAATAAAATGCTAAAAGGATTCTTTCATGTACCAAAAGCGGTAAACGAGCCTGTAAAAAGCTACGCACCTAACTCACCAGAAAAAGCAGCTGTTCAGGCGGCTTACACCACATTGTGGAATTCTCAAATTGACGTTCCGTTATACATCGGAAGCGAAGAAATCAGAACTGGAAATACAAGAACAATATCAGCTCCTCACGATCACAAACACATTGTAGGAACTTATCACTTAGCTGAAAAACAACATATCGAAAAAGCAATTGCTAATGCTCTTGAATCAAGAAAAGCATGGGCAAATATGGCATGGGAACAACGTGCTGCTATTTTCTTAAAAGCTGCTGAACTTATTGCAGGTCCATACAGAGCTCGTATTAATGCAGCTACAATGATTGGACAATCTAAAAATATTCATCAGGCAGAAATTGATGCTTCTTGCGAATTGATCGACTTTTTACGTTACAACGTAGAATTTATGACTCAGATTTACGGAGATCAGCCAAAATCTGATTCTACTACATGGAATCGTTTAGAATACAGACCTCTTGAAGGTTTTGTTTACGCGATTACTCCTTTTAATTTTACTGCTATTGCTGCAAATCTTCCTGCAAGTGCTGCAATGATGGGTAACGTTGTAATCTGGAAACCAAGTGATAGCCAGGTTTTTTCTGCAAAAATTATCATCGATGTTTTCAAAGAAGCTGGTGTTCCTGATGGCGTTATCAACGTTGTTTTTGGAGATGCTTTAATGATCACTGATACTGTTTTGGCAAGTCGTGATTTCGCCGGAGTTCACTTTACAGGATCAACTCACGTATTTAAAGATATCTGGGCAAAAATTGGAGCAAATATCCATAACTATAAAACATACCCAAGAATCGTAGGAGAAACTGGTGGTAAAGATTTTATCATCGCTCACCCAAGTGCTAATGCAAAACAAGTTTCTACAGGAATTACTCGTGGTGCATTTGAATTTCAAGGGCAAAAATGTTCTGCAGCTTCAAGAGCTTATATTCCGCAAAGTTTATGGCCAGCTGTAAAAGAACAATTAATTGCTGATGCAAAATCGATGAAAATGGGTTCTCCGGAAGATTTCGGAAACTTTATTACTGCAGTTATTCACGAAGGTTCTTTTGATAAATTAGCTGGTTTTATCGATCAGGCTAAAAAAGATGCTGACGCTGAAATCATCGTTGGCGGAAACTACGATAAATCTGTAGGGTACTTTATTGAGCCAACAGTTATTGTAACCACAAACCCTAAATATACTACAATGGAAACCGAATTATTCGGACCAGTTATTACTATTTATCTGTACGAAGATGCAAAATGGGAAGAGACTTTAGAATTAGTTGATACTACTTCTGAGTATGCTCTTACAGGAGCAGTTTTCAGCCAGGATCGTTATGCTATTGAAGTAGCAACTACGAAATTGCAAAATGCAGCTGGTAACTTCTACATCAACGATAAACCAACAGGAGCTGTTGTAGGAATGCAGCCGTTTGGTGGAGCAAGAGCTTCAGGAACTAACGATAAAGCAGGTTCTGCTTTGAACTTATTACGTTGGGCTTCTCCTAGAACTATCAAAGAAACTTTTGTAACTCCGGAAGATTACAAATATCCTTTCTTAGGTTAATAAATTTTGTTTGAAGTTTAAAGTTTCAGATTTTAGAAACTTTGTCTATATAAAAAGCCACAAATTTCAAATGAAATTTGTGGCTTTTGCTTTTATTCTTCTATTCATTCCAAATCGGAATTTTTACAAAACTGTCATTGTACCATTTTACTTTCAAAGGTTCTTTTACATCTTTGATCGTTTCCTCAGTTACCACTTTTCCAGTTCCGTAATTGAGTTCTGAAAACGGATTTTTATTGACATTGATTACCACAAGCAAACGACTTCCTTTACTTAATTGCTTGCTGACCAAGTGTGTATTCGAAAATGGTATTGTTTCTATTTGATTTGGTTGCAATAAATTTCTTGTTGTAATGTCTTTAGCATAACTGGCGCGTCCTAAAAAATAAGACAAATGAAAATATTCTCCGTTTGGCATTACTTCATATAATGTAATTCCTATGTCCATATCTTTTTTGTTGATACTCGCTTTTATCTCGCCTAAGAATGATCCGTTAACCAAAATTGGTTCTTTCAATCGTTCACTTATAAAAACATATCCATTTGTCGTATCAATTTCTTTTCTGATAATAGGATCCGGGTAGTAATCGTTATTTTGAATTTCTCTGTTGGCAAAATCAACTTCCTGATACAGATACTTTTTTTTAATTGGTTTCTTATCCTTTAGGGCATAAAATTTTCCTGATTTTTTATCCGTCAAATACATCTTCAGGAAACCATTGCTCATTTTATCAAGAGACGGAGCACTTCTCCACTCATTTTTTCCCATTACTTGATAATTAATCTTGTCTTTGAGTACTTCAGGTTTTGCACCATTTTTTAGAATATAATCAAACCATTGGTACGTGATTTTTTTTATATTAATGATTGCAACTGGATCAACTTTGTAATCAGACAAACTAACTTCGCCACCAACCTGTGTACCAAAATGACCATACGGTCCAATAATTACATAGGCTGGAGTTTGCGGGTTATATTTTTGAAGCTCTCTTATATAATACAAGCTTGAATTTTGAGAATCATTATAATATCCGTCAAAAGCTAAAACAGGAATATTAATCTGGGTAAAATCTTTTTCGTAAGGTGCCATTTTTTGCCAATATTCGTCAAATGAAGGATGATTGATCCATCGTTGAAAATGCCTGTTAGGAACTCCATCTACACTATCTAATTTTTTATAAGCAACTCCGGTTTCCCACCATTTATTTTGCATTTTCCTAAATCGCTGCCTGTCGTTTCCGGCAATAGTATCTAAGGTCTTATTATTTCCAACATACAACGACCATTCATAATTAGGGTTTACAAAAACGTTATTTTCCATTGGCAAACCCATTCCGGGTCTGTTTGCAACATAAGGCACAATCGTTTTTAGTGCCGGATGCATTTTTTTGCAAGCTGCCCATTGTGTAAATCCATTATAACTGCCGCCATACATCCCAACACTTCCGTTACACCATTCTTGTTTAGTGATCCAATCGATAACATCGTAAGCATCGTTACTATCATTTTCATAAGGAAATATTTCATCAGGACTAAATCCCTTACCTCTTGAATATGCCATAACACCTACATAACCATTATCCGCTGCTTCTTTCAGGGATTTAAGATCTCTTCCTTTATCTCTTACATAAATAGTATATTGAAGTATCACAGGTTTTGGAGTAGAATCTCTTTTTTTTCGCACCACGATTGCAGAGATCAATGCGCCATCTCGTGTTTTAATCATCACACTATCCTGAATAGTATAAGCACTTTTTAAATCTGCTGCTTTTATTGCACTTGTTTGCTGTGAGAATACGTTTGATACTATCAAAACGAGAAATACAAAATATAAAATTGGCTTCATTGAATCGTTTCTATTTAAGTAATTTTTCATTTATTAAATCCATTGCTATTTTTAAACTTCACTGATTGACGGTTGGATACTTCTAATAATTCTCCCGTTTTTAGCTTTACTTCCATCCTGCCCGCACTTGTAATATTTACTTCCTGAATAAAATTCATATTTATAATTTCGGCCCTGTTGATTCTGAAAAAAGTATTTTCATCCAATATTTCTTCCCATTGGCGAAGCGAACGCCTTTGAAGTGCTTTTTTGTTCTGAAAAAATAGTCTCGTGTAATTTTCCAATGATTCAATTAGATAAATTTCATCTAACCGAATAAAAAATCGTTTCTCTCCGTCTTTAATAAAAATTTTTCGATCTTCTGTTTCAATATTATTTAAAGCAGATTTCAACTTAAAAGTATCTCTTATTTTTTCGATCGCTTTTGCAAAACGTTCCTCTCGTACTGGTTTCATTAAATAATCTAAAGCATTTACTTCAAATGCCTGTACGGCATATTGATCATAAGCTGTAATGAATAAAACTGCCGGCACATTATTCAGTGACTCCAACAAATCGAATCCGGACTTTTCAGGCATCTTAATATCCAGAAAAAGTAAATCCGGCATTTCTGATTCAATTAAATCCTTAGCATCATCGGCATTTTCTGCCTCACCAATCAGGATAAAATCATCGTATGGTTTTAAAGCTCTTTTTAATTCTTCCCGCGATAAACGCTCATCATCAACTATTACAACTTTTATCTTTTTCATTTTGATGGAATTAAAATAGTTGCCAAAACAGTTTCGTCTCTCATCTCTTTAATATCAAAAGAAGCATTTCCGTTATATTGCAATAACAATCTTTCGTTCAGATTTTTTAATCCAATACCAGAATTTTGAATCTGGTCAATTAACCTTCCTGAGTTTTGAACACTTATTTTTATAAAACTGTTTTCCATCTCAACTTTCACCATAATAAAGCCACCACTTTTTCTTTTCTCGATTCCGTGTTTTATTGCATTTTCGACCAACGTCTGGATACTAAAAGGCAAAATTAAATGCTGGGATGTATCTGCATTAATTTCAATTTTTATCTGCAGCCGATCTTCAAACCGCATTTTTTCTAATTCCAGATAATCCCTGACAAGATTAATTTCGTCATTTAAGGATATTAGTTTCCCAATATTAGTGTCTAAAGAATTTCGTAATAAATCAGACAAAAGATCAATTGCCCTTCTGGCCGAAGATGGATTTTCTAAAACCAGAAATTTTATATTATTTAATGAATTAAAAAAGAAATGCGGATTAAGCTGTGCGCTCAGGTTATTAAGTTGTGCCTCTTTTATTTTAATCGACAATTGGGCATTTTCCTTCACCGTTTCTAATTCAAGTCTTGAATAATGATAAAGATGATACGCCAATACCCAAACTGACATTAATCTGGTACCCGTAATAAAAACCTGCAATTGTGTTAATTTGAAAAATGAAATAAATGAAATTGGACTGTTTTCTAAAATAAACAAACGTACCAGATAAAGTTTAGACACAATCAAAAGCATATACAAGAAGGAAAGAACCAAGATACTAAGGACAATTTTTGGAGCTAATATTTTTAGATTTAATTTAGTCCATCCCTTTTTTAAGGCAAAATTCCTGTAAAGATTTGTTAGTGTAATACCAATCGAAACATCGAGTATTAAATCGAAAATGCCAATTTTCCAGATAAAGTTTCCAGATATAAAAGCCGAAAACCCCCAATATAAAGAAGTGATAATCCATCCTATCAGTTGAATTTTCCAATATGTTGTTATTTTTATTACTGATTTCAAATTAAAATTTGTTAATGCATTAGTAAAGATATTCCTCTAATGCAGATTAAGCAAATAAAAGTAGATGAACGCAAAATAATAGGGGACGAATGAAAAGCTTATTCACTAAATCTTAATTTTTGAATATTTCAGGCGCGGATTTTTTTCTATTGTTTTTAATCATAATTCGAAACAAAACACTCACAAACAGATATTTACATCTCATACAATAAGAACACAACTTGTTTGTTATGACATCTCATTTTCATGTATTTATAGTTTTGCAATACTTTTCTTATTATATTGATTATCAACGCTATACATATTAAAAAATCCTATTCTGTTACTTTAAAAACTTATTGTACCATTCTAAAATCTCATGTCCTCTTACATTTGCATTCTGATTTATTATATAAAAGAATATTTAATACAAGGCTAAAAACCTGTCATTTAAAAAAAAACTGGAGCTATTACCCAAAAGAAAAGAACATGAAAAATTTACAAAACACACCTCCAATAATCGTACAATCAAAAAGTATTGGACATCCGATTAATTATAAGTGGAATAAAAAAAAGATTGATCAATTTTTAGATCCATCTGAAGAAAATGAAGATCTTGAGAATGCGTTACTTCAAATTAATCACAAAGCGTCAGTAGGTCTTACAGCTGCCTTGCTTGAATGGGTTTATTGGCGTTACACAGGAAATACAAAAATGAATAGTGATATACAAAAACGTATCGAAGCACTTTGGTTTTCAGTAGATAATAGAGAAAACACAAAACCGTTGCTTTTTGATGCCGGTTTCGATATATCTGCGTCAGGACATGTAAGCGGACCTTTATGGATAGCGCTTATGAATGTAAGAATGATTGATGTTATGTATAGAAAAGGATCTTATTTACTACAAGGCGAATTAATTGGCTTGGTGTTATTAGCACGTAATATCACTCCTAAAAAAAGTACTTTTGACAAGTGGTTCAGTAGAAAAATAACAGCGCTACAACAAGAATATCCATCTCAGTATACGAAAGATAATATTGATGTAACTGATGAAGCAATATATGATTCATCAAACGAACCTGTAATATGTCGCGATTTTTTCTTTAAGCCTGAATTCGAATATACTAAAGAAGCATCAGAAAATGCTCTTGAAGATTTTGTTGAAAATATAGATTATAAGACTAATCCTTTTTTAGGCTTATCCAGAAAGGCGTCATAACCAAATAACTTTAAAAAAAAAAATAACCCCACAAACTTCAACTATTTTTGAAGTTTGTGGGGTTTATTATTTCATCTCATAAATTAAAATTTATTCTCTACTTCTGCCGCCTGCAGCATTAGATAATGCAAGTCAGTGTTTTTTACGAAAGGTTTTAATAATTCACTTCCGGGACCAAACATTGCCAGTTCAACATAATCTGCAGAATGGTCCATACTAATCCAGCCAACAGAATTTATTTTTCCCTGCATTTCAGCAAAAGCTTTGTATGGTAATTTTTTATAATTGTACAATCCATCTTCTTTGTGCAAACCATCATAATAACTCAGTACCATTTTTGCATCTTCATCTGAAACCGAATGTCCATTTGCCTTTTCAATAATTTCTTTTACTTGCGAAACTGAAGATTCAGGTTTTATCTGATTCAGAATCCATTCATTAGTCTGCGTATATTTTTGGATACTGTCAAAATTATCATTTGCATTTTTGCCATAAATAATTCCCGGATTGGCATTTCCATGATCTGTGGTTATAATTACTAATGTTTCTTTGTCTTTTTCGGCAAAATCAATTGCAATTTTTACCGCTTCATCAAATTCAATCTGATCATTAATCAAGCCTGCAATATCATTTCCGTGTGCAGCCCAATCAACTTTTCCACTTTCAATTTGCAAAACAAAACCATTTTTATGATTTTTCATTCTGTCAATAGCCTTCTGGGCCATTTCTGCCAGACTTGGAATAGTTTTTTTCAGGTTTTCATCATTATTTCTATCTACATAATAAGGAACACCATCTTCTGCAAACACACCTAAAATAGGTTGAGAATTTGAAGCTGCATCCATATCAGAACGCGTTTTTACGACCTGATATCCTTTTGCTTTAAAAGCGGCAAACATATCCTTTTTATCTTTTCTTACTTCCGGATTAAAATAATTTGAACCTCCTCCCATCATAACATCAAAACCAAGATCCAAATATTGTTCAGCAATATCATCCTGAGCATTTCTGCTTTTACTGCTTACACAAAAACCAGCAGGAGTTGCATGCGTAATTGGAACGGTCGTTACACAACCTGCCATTTTACCGGCCTTCTTGAATTTTTGCCAAATAGGCAAATGTGGCTCTCCTTGCGGACTCACATTCAGCACGCCATTATTGACACGAAAACCTCCGCCCCATGAAGAACTCGCAGCCGAAGAATCTGTAACAATAGAATTCGCAGAAGCGGTATCCATTAAGGCTCTCGAAACCCTGTTGTCTTTATATAACTGTATCCAATTTGAGCCTTTTCCTGTTTTTCTGTTCAGGAACAAATCAGCCATATTTAGCGTTCCGGTACTCATTCCGTCACTAACTAACAGAATAATATTTTTGGCCTTTTTATTTTTATTTACTGATTCTAAATCTAAAATATTTGCAGAACTCTGAAACGGATTCATAACTGCAGCTCCAATTGTAAATAAAGAGCCATTTTTAAAGAACTTCCTTCTATCCATTATTACTTTTAATTAGTATTTTCAAAGATAAAGAAATACATCTAACCACAAAATTATCATTGTGTTATGATAATTGATTCGCCTTAGATAGAATACAAGCGGTAGAATTAAGAAGAAAAAAACTGATTGTCACTAATATGAATACTTAAAAAATATCTTATTTTATCATTTTTAAGGCTTATCGTAATACTTATAGAAAATAAGTCACCCTAAATTTATACTGTTCTAAAATTGAAAACAATAACAATTAAAACCAACATTAAATAACAGTACTAAAAAATGAAGAAAAAAAGTAAAAACCCGACAATAATTCACAAAAGTAATTACTATCGGGTCGTTTAGTAGTATGAGATTTATTAAACTGTAAACTTCAAAGGCAAATGCACTACTTTTTTAGTTTCGAAAAATTCGTCATCAAAAATGGTAGACAAATCATATAAAGTTGCTTTTGGAAAATCCTTTAGTTCCTCGGTCAAATCACCACCTTTTAGGTATAGAATTCCGTTTTTTAATGTGTGTTTATGCTGTTTTTTGATTTTACTTTTAATCCAGGATACAAAATCCGGCATGTTTGTAACGGCGCGACTCACGATAAAATCAAAATCGCCTTTTACATTTTCGGCACGCAATTGTTCCGCTTTTACGTTCTTTAATTCTAATGCATCAACGACACCCTGAACCACTTTTATTTTTTTTGCAATAACGTCAATCAGATAAAAACGTGTTTCAGGAAAAAGAATTGCTAACGGAATCCCGGGAAATCCTCCTCCGGTTCCAACATCAAGAACAGTTGTTCCGGGTTCGAACTTCATGATTTTTGCAATTCCTAACGAATGTAAAACATGTTTTGTATATAATGCATCAATGTCTTTACGGGAAATAACATTGATTTTTTCATTCCAATCGTGGTATAAAAAGTCTAATTTTTGAAATTGTTCGATTTGAATGTCAGTCAAATCAGGAAAATATTTCAATATCTCATCCATTGCTTTAATTTTTTAACAAAAGTACTACTTTACGATTGAAATATTTAACTCAATTTTGCAAATTGAAAATTTATAATAATTACCTTTGAAAACTATCTAAATTAATTATGAATAACACCGCGCCTACATTTGCTAAGCAAGATAATCTGAAGTTCTTCAGAACTCTTAACTCTCGAGTAAACAATTACTTCAAAGAGAATAACATTCAGAAAACCGGAAACTGGAAGCTGCACTTAAAAGCCGTTATTCTTTTTGCCGTTTTCCTAACGCCTTACTTTTTAATACTAACTCTTGAGATGCCATTTTGGGCACAATTGCTACTCAACATACTTATGGGAGTTGGAATGGCCGGAATTGGAATGAACGTGATGCACGACGGAAATCACGGATCTTATTCTTCTAAATCATGGATTAATAAAATTATGGGCGGAAGCATTTATGTTTTAGCCGGAAACGTACACAACTGGCAAGTACAACACAATGTACTCCACCATACTTATACTAATATTCACGGTCATGATGAAGATCTTGATGCCGGAAGAATCATTCGCTTTACGCAAAATGCTGAATGGCATCGTTTTCATAAATTTCAACATTATTATTCTTTCTTTTTATACGGACTATTGACTTTTAATTGGGCTTTAACAACCGATTTCAAGCAAATGAAAAACTACCTGAAAAGAAAATTATCTTACGGAGCACCTCAAAGTCCAACTAAACTTTGGACTGTTTTAGTCATCACAAAAATAATCTACGTTTTAATCTGGATGGCTTTGCCAATGATTTTAGGCGTAGAATGGTGGAGAGTTGTTATTGGATTTTTCGTAATGCACTACACAGCGGGATTAATCCTGAGCGTTGTTTTTCAATTGGCACACGTAGTAGAAGAAACTTCAAACCCGGTTCCTAACGAAGATGGAGAAATGGAAAACACCTGGGCGATTCACCAATTATACACGACAGCGAATTTTGCTCCAAAAAACAAAGTTGTAAACTGGTTTACAGGAGGATTAAATCACCAGATCGAACACCATATTTTTCCAAATATCAGTCATATCCATTACGGAAAAATTGCTGAGATTGTAAAACAAACTGCAATCGAATGCAACTTGCCTTATCATGAATTCCGGACTATGAGAGGTGCCGTTATCGCACATTATAAGCACTTGAAAGATCTGGGAATGAAACCGGAACTTGCATAAAATTAAAAAAATCTATTAATAATTAACCTTCCTTAATTGAAGTTGAAATTAGGGACATTCAAATTTTTTATAATGAATCACATTCTTTCAGACAGAATTAACAACTTAGCAACATCACAAACCTTGGCAATGGCTGCTTTAGCACGTGAATTGAAAGCACAAGGAAAAGACATCATCAGTTTAAGTTTAGGTGAGCCTGACTTTAATACACCCGATTTTATAAAAGAAGCTGTAAAAAAAGCAGTCGATGAAAATTACAGCACCTATTCTCCGGTTGAAGGTTATTTAGAATTGAGAGAAGCAATTTGCAAAAAATTCAAAAGAGATAATAATTTAGAATACAAACCTTCTCAAATTGTAGTTTCTACAGGAGCAAAACAATCTTTATACAACATTGCACAAGTAATGTTAAACGATGGTGATGAGGTTATTTTGCCTGCACCATACTGGGTTTCTTATTTCGAAATCGTTAAACTTTCAGGAGGAATTCCTGTTGAAGTTCCAACATCTGTAGATACTGATTTTAAAATTACTCCTGCACAATTAGAAGCTGCCATCACACCAAAAACAAAAATGATGTGGTTCAGTTCTCCTTGCAACCCATCTGGATCAGTTTATAGCAGAGAAGAGTTAACAGCTCTTGCAAAAGTTTTAGAAAAACACCCAAATATATACGTAGTTGCTGATGAAATCTACGAGCACATCAATTTCTCAGGAACTTTTTGCAGCATTGGTTCAATCCCGGGAATGTTAGAAAAAACAATTACTGTAAACGGAGTTGCAAAAGCATTTGCTATGACAGGATACAGAATTGGATATATTGGAGCACCGGAATTTATCGCAAAAGCGTGTACAAAAATTCAGGGACAAGTAACTTCAGGAGCAAATTCAGTAGCGCAACGTGCTACAATTACTGCTGTAGAAGCTGATCCAAGCGTATTGAACCACATGGTTCAGGCTTTCCACTCTCGTAGAGATTTAGTAGTTGGATTGCTAAAAGAAATTCCAGGTGTAAAAATCAACGTTCCCGAAGGAGCATTTTATGTTTTCCCCGACGTTTCTTCTTTCTTCGGAAAAACATTAAAAGGAACCGAAATTAAAGATGCAAACGACTTGTCAATGTATCTTTTAGGCGAAGCAAACGTTGCAACCGTAACCGGAGATGCTTTTGGAAACCCAAATTGTATTCGTTTCTCTTACGCAACAAGTGACGATATCCTAAAAGAAGCTTTACGCAGAATCAAAGAAGCTTTGGCTGTATAAAAAACATAAATAATTTTACTAAAACGGCTTAAGATTTAAAGTTTCATCACTTTATATTTTGAGCTGTTTTTTTATGCGATTATTTTGGGATTTCCGCCGCCGCGGATCGATAACAAGAAATTTTCATTTTCAAAATCATCCAAAAAGTGAGAAAATTAAACAATCCAATAATTTGTGGAAATTCGTGAAATTCGTAGCTAAAAAAAACATTTTCAAAATTCCCATTCTACAATATTGTAAAACACAAGTATAATCCTGTAAGGTACAACCATCTATTAGTCCCCATCTTTGTATTATAAATTAATTAAAAAATTAGATCATGATACATACAGATGAAACCACAGAAAAAGCAGTTAGTACATTAAACGGATTAATTTCGATTCTGGAAGACGGAAAATTAGGATATACAAATGCCGCTGAACACGTAAGCAGCCCGGCGATCAAAACAGACTTTTTAGATTATGCCCGTGAGCGTGCTCTTTTTATTGTAGAAATACAAGACCAAATCAATCAACTGGGAAAATCAACAGATACAGCAGGCGGAGGTCCATTGGGAGCAATACACCGTGCCTGGATCGATATCAAATCCTCTTTTACAAGTGGCGATACAGAAGCTATCATCAATGCCTGTATTTCCGGAGAAGAAGCCGCAATCGAAAAATACAAAATGGCTCTTGAAGACAACCATCTTGATGGAAGTCAAATTGCTATTGTTTCAAAACAATTAAACAGTATCGAGAATACTTTGGCAAAAATTAAAGCGAAAAAATTGTCATAGTACTTATAAGGTATTTTGAGAATAAAAAAACTACTTGGTTAATAAACTAAGTAGTTTTTTCCTTTTATTAGATATGAAATATTATATTTTTATACCTAATAAAAACAAAAACAATATTAAATGAAAAAAGTAATTTTAGATTTAGCTGTAACACTAGATGGTTTTATTGAAGGCCCTAACGGAGAAACTGATTGGTGCATAATGGACGACGATATGGATTTTGATGGATTTTTATCAAGCGTAGACACTATCTTTTATGGCAGAGTAAGTTATGATATGTGGGGGAATTATCAACCGGATGAAAATGCAAATCAAGATGAAAAATCACTTTGGAAAACAGTACATGCTAAAGAGAAATTTGTTTTTTCGAATCAAAACAGAAAAGATGATAATGCCACTTTTATAAATTCTGAAATCTCAAATAAAGTTAATGAGATCAAACAACAATCAGGAAAAGATATATGGTTGTATGGCGGAGCGAGCCTTATTAAGACATTTATTCAATTGAAGCTTATTGATACCTACAGAATATCAGTTCATCCTATTGCGTTAGGAAATGGCAAACCATTGTTTGAGGACTTACAAGAACGAATAGAATTAAAACTACTTAAAACCAATGTTTTCAAATCAGGAGTTGTGCAACTTATCTACGAACCAAATAAGTAAATTCAAAATTTAAATATCATCATTCTATATTAACTAACTATTTAAAAAAAAGTCACTTTAGCATTAGTAAACTCGAATTATTTATAAGAACTTTGCAAACTTTTTTGGGCGAAAACTCAAAAGTATAAAGTTTTAGAAATAAATAATTTATCATCAACTGGATGAAGAAAAAGATAGAAATATTAGCTCCAGCAAAAGATTTAATTGGAGGAATGGCTGCCATAAATAGTGGTGCCGATGCTGTTTATATTGGTGCACCGCAATTTGGTGCGCGTTCTAATGCTAACAATTCAATCGAAGATGTAGCCGCATTAGTAAAATATGCACATTTATTTAATGCGCAGGTTTTTGTGGTTATGAATACCATTTTGTACGACAACGAACTTGAAACCTGTCGCCAGATGATCTATGAATTATACGATATTGGTGTTGATGCCCTTATCATTCAGGATATGGCAATCATGGAAATGGAGCTTCCTCCTATCGTACTTCACGCCAGCACACAAGCCAATAATCGTGATGCTGATAAAATTAAATTCCTTAAAGATGCCGGAATCAAACGTGTAGTTTTAGCGCGTGAATTGAACCTGCATCAAATTAAAACGATTTACGACGAAGCTGATGTTGAACTAGAATTTTTCGTAACCGGAGCTTTATGCGTATCTTTTAGTGGAAACTGTTATATGAGTGTTGCTAACGGAGAACGAAGCGCGAATCGTGGTTCTTGTGCTCAAAACTGTCGTTTACCATATAACCTAATCGACGGAAACGGAGAAACTTTAATCAAAAACAGTCACTTGCTTTCGATTAAGGATTTAGATATTTCAGACCAAATCCCAAATCTTATTGAAGCCGGAATTGTCTCTTTTAAAATCGAAGGACGACTTAAAGATGTTGTTTATGTAAAAAATAACGTTTCTTATTTACGTCAAAAATTAGATAGCTTCTTAGAAGCAGAAGGAAGCGAAAAATACACCAAAGCTTCTTCCGGAAAATGTACTTATACTTTTGATTCTTCTCTAAACAGAACTTTCAACCGCGGTTATACTGATTATTTTGTAAACGACAGACACAATAGTATTGGTTCCTGGGAAAGCCCAAAATCAAAGGGACAATATATTGGTAAATTGATCCGAACTATTGGAAACGCTTACGAAATCGAAAATGGCGAATTACTAAACAATGGCGACGGACTTTGTTTCATTAACGAAAATAACGAAGCAGACGGAATCTACGTAAACAAAGCCGAAAACGGTAAAATATATCCAAACGTTTTAAAAAAAGTAAAAGACGGAACTTTTATCTACCGTAATAACGATGCCGCTTTTATTAAAATTGTAGAAAGAGAAGATAGTGCTGTTCGAAAATTAAGTACTACATTATTACTTACCGAAAACGAAAAAGGTTTCGAACTTATCGCAACCGACGAAGATGGAAATGTAAGTACTGTTACTTTAGAACATTCAAAAGAACAGACTAAAACCGGTGAATCGATAGAAGAAAACATCAAAACACAATTGGCAAAAACAGGTTTTACACCTTATACTGCTGATGAAATCAATGTAATATTTACTCAAAACTGGTTCCTCCCTATTTCAAAAATCAACGAAATGCGAAGAACAGTTTACGATCAATTGACAGAAATACGTTTGGCAAATTACAAACGCGAAGAACACCAATTGGTAAAAACTTCTCATCCTTATCCAGAAACAAAACTAGATTTTATGTACAACGTTTCGAACAAAACGGCCCGTGAATTCTACGAACGTCATGGTGTAACCGAAATCGAAAAAGCTTTTGAACTGCAATGGGACCCAGGAAAATCACGCGTGATGACAACCAAATATTGCATCAAATACGAATTAAAAAAATGCCCAATACACCAAAAAGATATAATGGGTGTTAAAGTAAAAGAACCATTGGTCTTAAAACAAGGCGAGCTTGAATACAAACTAAAATTCAACTGCAAGCCCTGCGAAATGGAAATTTGGGAAAAAGATGCCGAATTTGAAATTGAAGAGGATCAATTTCACTAAAAACACAAGAGGCTGTCCGAAAAGTAATTTCGGGCAGTTTTTTTTTGTTTTACACATTGATTTTTCTTATATTTAAGTACTAAAATCAATGATTATGCAGCCAGTTTTTAAGCCTCATTCGGTTCACCAGCAAGATCTTTTTCCATTGAATTTAAATGATCTGATCCCAGAGAATCATTCTGCCCGATTAATAGACAGTGTTGTTGAACAGTTGGAAATTTCCGAGATTATATCACAGTTTAAAGGCGGTGGAAGAT